>CAMXTM010000059.1 GCA_947246775.1 uncultured Clostridium sp.
ATCTGATGTCATAAAGTCACAGCAGGCAGATGTAATAGATATAGAATTGTTTACAGGAGAAGATACTGTACTTTCACTAATTGAAAAGGCAAAACAGTATTCTGTTAAAACCATATTATCAAGTCATGATTTTGAAAAAACACCAGAAAAAGAAGAAATTATAGCACGTCTTTGCTATATGCAAAAATTAGGCGGAGATATTACAAAAATTGCACTCATGCCTAGAAGCAAAAAAGATGTGCTGACGCTTCTTTGTGCCACAGAAGAAATGCAATCTCGATATGCTGATAGACCCTATGTGACCATGTCTATGGGCGGAATAGGCAGTATTTCCCGTATGGTAGGCGAGGTATTTGGTGTGAGCATTACTTTTGGTATAGGAGAATATAGTTCTGCCCCAGGGCAAATAGAAGCACAAAAACTAAAACAAGTATTAGAAATTATTCATGATAGTATGATATAGAAATAGTATAAAAGGAGGACACAATGCCAGCATATTTTAACATTTCGGTACAATTTAAAAGGGAAGACCTTTATCCCGATTTTATGTATGATTTTTATGCTGCTTTAACTACAGCAGGTTTAAAATTTCAATCAAGCTACTATGAAAAAACAGAACTTTCGGAAAAGCAAATTATAGAGTGGAATCAGCAAAAAATAGAGCAAAATTTTAAGCTAGGTTTTACAGAACATTGTGTCAGTGACTATAAACAAACCGTGTTTTCTTTTGGAAATTATACAGAAGTGAGAGGATTTTGGCTCAATCACTATTCAGAAGATGGAGCATTTGACTATGAAATTATTATACCAGAAAGTGATGTTTTAACAGATGAAATCGGTACAACGTTTCAAGAGCAAGAAGTAGATAAATTACTAGAATTATCAAAAAAAATATGGCAATTTCCCTATGTAAGAGCGATACAAACAGGCTTAGAGTTTGAAGATGAAACCACTGCGCTGAGCGACATCGAAAAGGGCGAACTGCCCAATGTCATACCCTTTGCAATACTAGAACAACAAAATACACAATTTTTTGATTCAAAATATGCAGTCAGTTGGTTGCCAGAAAAACGAAGTGGAATTTTATTGGTTGCGCCATATACTATTGAAATAAAGTTATAATATAAAAATAGGCAATACTTTAAGAGGTGGCATAAATACCACCTCTATTTTTGTTTTATTTGATGCCCATTTTCCAAAATACAAACAACATCATACTTGCAAACAACCAGCCTATGCCGATAATATGCAGTACAATGAGCGCTACATTAGGACGTGTTTGTGGAATATAAATATTTTCTGGACAATTAGGGTCATAGTATATTGTGACAGCATCTCCCTCTCTCAAATGGCTTTTTCCACTTGCTTCTGCTCTCCATAAGCTGTCATTCGCAGAAAATTCATAAATATATCTAGGAGCAGACCGATGCCCTGTATCTATTACTTCTGTAATCGTAGCTTGTGTATGTTTTGTTGCCTTGCTTTGTTTTGTGACAATGGAACGGTGGATACTAACCGCAATGAGTGTAATGATTGCCCCACCAAATCCAAACAAAAGTGACATCATAAAATAAAGCTCCATAATCACTCCCCCTATTTAAAAAGTTTTATTCGTTGTTTTGCTCTGCATTTTGTTCTGGCTCTGCTTCTGGTTGAGCAGCTTGTGCTTGTGCTGCATTGATTTGCTCTATGGCATTTTGTGCATTTGCAACATGGTTAGACTCTGGGTGTTCATCAAGTATTCTTTGATAGTATTGCTTTGCTGTTGCGACATCACCTTTTTGTTCTGCAATTTGCCCTAAATAATAAAAGCTATCATCAATAAAATCCGCAGAAGAAACATCTTCCGAAGATGCATATTTTAAGCAATTTTCTAGTGTTTCTTTTGCCGCATCAATGTTGCCATCATTAAACTCATTTCTTCCCTGTGTATACAAGTTAGATGCTGCCTGAGGCAATACAGAACCTTTGAGTGTATTGAGCGTAGCAAGTTCTTCTTCTGAAAATTGAGAAGAATCAATTAAAATAATTTTAGCAGCAGCTTCTACAATATTTTCATTTTCTGATAGAGAGCTTGCCTCCTGCAATAGTGCCACATTTTGCTGTCTTGCTGCCTCTGCCTTATATTTTTCGTTTTCTTCTTCCAATGTTTCTGCTCTTTTGCGAAGTTCGGCAAGTTCTTCTGGTGTAATATTGCCATTTGCGGTAGCAGAAGATACTTTTGTACGCAATTCATCAATGGTTTTGTCTTTTTCCTCTGAAAGCGCAGGCATTACAAGAGAAAGTAATACAATGGCAACACTAATACCCCCAATTAAAAAAGCAATTACTTCATTTTTAAAGCTGTTTTGACGAATTTGTTTGCGGTATGTGGGTACTGGTGGTGCAGCATCTGTTCTTTTGACTGTATTGGAATCTGCACTATTTTTAGACGATTTTTTATTTGTTGCAATATCCAATTCCCTAGCATAGTGTAATGCAAGGGGATTATACTGGTCAATTTTAAGTGCTTTTTGTATAAAATGAGAAGCTCTATCAAAGTTTTTTTCTTGTAAACAACATAATGTCATTAAATTACAAGCCTCTACAAAATTATCGTTATAGTCTAAGGCGCGTTTTAATTGTATTAGTGCTAAATCATCGCTGCCCTGCTGCAAATAAGAAATTGCTTGATTATAAAACTGAACAGCATCATTTTTTTTCTCCATTCTTCTACCATCTTTTTGCAAGATGTCCATATAACGTGACGCAGGATTGTTTTTGCGCTCAATAGAAGCGCTGACAATCCATTGTTTTAGTGCATCTGCAATTTGACCTTTTTCATGGTACACAAGCCCAAGCAAATTGCGTGCAATATAATTGTTTTTATCAAATAGTATGCTCTGTTCCAATGATTTGGCTGCGCCTGTCAAATCACGCACCTTTGCTTGTTCTAATCCTTTGTTGTATAAGCGAATAGAGGTGTTACGCGCCCTTTTAAATACAAAGGTATCCACACCGCAATTTGGGCATACTACCCCTTGCTGTATAAAATAACCACAATTCGGACATTTCATTCGACATTCTCCTTAACGTTTTTGTGTTGGTTGACTAGATACGGTTTGATTTTGCATTGTCTGGTTGCGGTTTGCCGACTTAGAAAGATGCTGCAAAATGTCAAGAATGTCCTGTACTTCACTGGTATGAATTGAATCCTCTATACGTTCTAATTCTAATATAGGTTGATATTTCGAAAGTTCTTGTTTAAAATCTATCATCATAAAACCTCCAAACGAGAGATATAATTTTTAAGTTCACCAATCATATAAAGAGAGCCACAGCAAATTATCGCATCTTTTTGAGATGTAACAGAAAGCGCTGTTTGATATGCTCCTATTACATCAGTATGTTTATATACTTTTTTATGAAAACATAAGATGGTTTTTTCTAGCTCCTCTATGCTCAATTTTCTGTTGCTCATCGGTTCTGTCAATACTACTGTGTCTGCAATAGGCAGTATTGCCTCAACCATTTTTTGATATTCTTTATCACTTAATATACCAAGCAGTAAAGTGATTTTTTTGTGTTTAAAATATTTTTTGATAGAACGGCAAAGCATCTGTATGCCATCTATATTGTGTGCGCCGTCTAGCATAGTGATAGGGTTGTGTTTTACAATTTCCATTCTGCCCTGCCATTGTGTTTTTTGAATCCCTTTTAGTATGGATTGTTTTGTCAGTTGTAAGCCATATTGTTGTAGTACGTGGCAGGCAAGCAGTACAGTAATGCAGTTTTTAATTTGATAATCTCCTAATAGTGCTAATTTTACCATTTCATACATAAAATATTTTGTAGAAACAGAGAACAATGTACTTTCCAAATTCTGTAAGAGTATTTTTGTTTTTACATTGTTTTGTAAATCATAAAGGGTAGCTTGTTTTTGTCTGCAAATATCTGCTATTTTATTATATACTAAATTCTTTTGTGGATACAATACTACAGAAGAATTTTTTTTGATAATGCCTGCTTTTTGTATTGCAATTTCTTCTATTGTATTTCCTAAAAATTCTATATGGTCAATGCCTATAGACATAATTAAACACAACAAAGGATTTTCAATGATATTGGTAGCATCAGCAAGACCACCTAATCCCACTTCTAGTATGACAATATCAACATTTTCTTGCACAAAATAATGAAAACAAATTGCAGTTAAAAATTCAAATAAGGTAGGAGCTTCTAAACCTTCATCAATCATTTGATTATAATATTTTTTAATAAAATCAACTTCTTGTGCAAATCTTTGGTCTGATATACAAACACCATCAATTTGAAAGCGTTCGTTGTATTTTATAATATGTGGCGAAGTATATAAACCTGTTTTATAACCACTTTGTGTTAATATACTTTGTAACATAGCACAGGCTGACCCTTTGCCATTTGTGCCTGCAACATGAATACATTTTAATTTTTTATGTGGATTTCCTATGCGTTTTAAAAGTTCTTGTATTCTTGCTAATCCAAGTGTTGTTGTAGAACGAAACAAACAAATTTGGTTCAGATATATTAAGGCTTGCTGATAATCCATAATTGCCCCCTTAAAATGATTTAAAGTATAATGTGATTTTATGGTGTAAAGGTGCGATTTTTTGCTTAGTAAAGAACCTTAGTGAGAGCATTGCCCTCACTAAAATTCTGTATTGTTAATTTTTTCCTTGCTAAAATGTGTCACACTTATACCATATTACCATGATTATCTAAAATATAATTATAAGCAGTAATTTTAAAAAGTGCAATAATATTGCGCAAGATATAAGACTTTTTTAAGAATTACACATCATTATTATCTAATCTGTAATTTTTTGTTGTCATGTCTATAAAAGTTATTGTATAATAAGCGAAGAAAATAAGAGAGCATAGCTTTTGAAGTAATTTGGAGGTGTCACAGTGGAAGACAAAGAGGGACATAATAACGAGGAAGAAGAAAAATTACGCTATTTGCGTCAAATGTTTGCAGAGGAGCAAAACCAACAACAAGGTAGAGTGCCTCACAGAGAAAGAGTACAACAACAAAGACAATCAAGACAAGGTGTGCCAAGACAAAATACAAGACCAAGAGAGCATAATAGCCACAATAGCAATCATGGTAATCATAGAGCGCACCCAGCTAGAACGCCAGAAAAACAGTACAGAGAAGAAGGCAGAAGAACTGTAGAAAGAAAAAGAAAACAGTTGAAGAAAAAAAGAAGAAAAAAAATGCTTTCCTTTTTCATATTGTTTTTGGTGTGCATTGGGCTATGCGTGGGAGCATTTCAGTTTTTTAGAGGATTGATGATGCCTTCTAATCCAGGCGTAGCACTAGATACAGGAAAAGATGTTTCTATTACCGTACCAGAGGGAGCAAGTACATCAGATATTGCGCAAATATTAAAAGAAAATAATTTGATTAAAAGTGTATTCCGTTTTAAGTTGGAAAGTAAACTAAATGACTATGATGGTACATTTCAAAAAGGTGTCTATACTTTAAATACAAGTATGACCCATCAGCAGATTATGGAATTGCTTCAAAAAGGCGGAGAGGCAGAAGAAACCTATCAATTATTAATACCAGAGGGCTTTACAGTAGACAAAATTGCGCAAAGACTACAAGAGCAGGATATTATGACGGCTGATGAGTTTATTGCTGAAGTAAACACAGGAGAATTTGATTATGAGTTTTTAAAGGACTTGCCAACTTCAACAGACAGAAGATATAGACTAGAGGGATATTTGTTCCCAGCAACCTATACCCTTTATGATGGTGTAACAGCACATGAATTAGTAGATAAAATGTTGCAACGTTTTGAAATTGAGTATACACAAACCTTAAAAGATGGCTTAGCAGATTCAGAGTATACACTAGATGAAATTGTAACGATGGCATCTATTATAGAATGTGAAATACAAGTGCCAGAAGAAAGACCAAGAGCAGCAGGTGTCATTAGAAATCGTTTAAAACAAAATATGAAACTACAAATTGATGCAACTGTATTGTATGCGCAAGGCGCATCAAAAGATAGAGTTATGGAATCTGATTTACAATATGATTCTCCTTACAATACCTATCAAGTAGAGGGATTACCTGTTGGACCTATTTCAAACCCAGGAGCAGCGGCATTAGAGGCAGCCCTCAATCCAGAGGACAACAATTATATTTATTATGTTGTAGAAAAATATGGTAGCAGCAACCATGTATTTACAGAAACATATGACGAATTTTTAAAAGCGAAAGACAATTATTTAGCAAGCAGGGAATGATAATATGAATTATGTAACAGATGATGAAATGAATATGTATTTAAGAACCGTACAACCTATGTATGATGGTATATTAGGAGAAATACAAAAAGAATCTATTGCGGCAGATGTACCTATTGTGCCGCATGAAACAGCAAGACTTTTAAGTGTCTTGCTCAGCATCAAAAAACCGCAAAAAATACTAGAAATTGGCACAGCAGTTGCTTTTTCAGCAGGGCTGATGAGCCGATATTTAAAAGAAGGTGGTACAATTACAACAATAGACCGTTTTGAAGTGATGTTAAAAGATGCTAGAGAAAACATCAAAAGAATGGGTTTAGAAGATACCATTACCATATTAGAGGGTGACGCAGCGGATATTTTGCCTACTCTTACAGAACAATATGATGTTATTTTTTTAGATGCAGCAAAGGGACAATACGGCAATTTTTTGCCGCATTGTATCCGCCTTTTGCCTGTAGGAGGCATATTGATTGTAGATGATGTTTTGCAGGGTGGAAGCATTGCCAAAACTCGTTTTAGTGTGCCAAGGAGACAAAGAACCATACACAAAAGAATGAGAAATTTTTTGTGGGATATTTCTCATCATGAAGCATTGGAATCTTGCATATTACCAGTAGGCGATGGCGTTGCCGTATGCTATAAAAAAAGGGAAGTATAATATAAAAGGAACGTAAAAACAAAAGTATTTTATAATAGGGAGATGATTATTTATGGATATACAAGTATATAAAACAATTGAAGCAATTGCAGATAAATATACAAATGAATTGAAAAAGAAAATTGATTTACGTACTGAAGAAATGAAAGAAGATGATAATTCACATTATCTTATCTATCAAGTTTTAGGTATTTCAAATGAAGAAGGTAACTTAATTGATTTTTATCAAAATAAAGGACGATTTTTATATAAATATGCAGGTGCATTTCTCGAAGAAGCTGCTACTGTTTGCATAAAACATAAATATCCTAATGCTTTAAAAACTAAAATTCCAAATACTTTAGGTAGTCGCCCCAAAAATTTTGAGATTGATTGTTTAGTTGATTATCTAGCACATGAAATAAAATGGAGAGATGCTACAACAGATGGTGATCACATTACAAAAGAACATACTCGTGTTAAAGTAATTCATAAAAAAGGTTTTGTCCCTGTAAGAGTAATGTTTTATTATCCACAAAGAACACAAGCAAAGCAAATACAAGAAACTTTAAAAACGCTTTATCAAGGTATCAATGGACAATACTATAGTGGTGATGATGCATGGCAATATATTAAATATTGCAAGTACTCGAAAGGTGAATTTGTAATGCTATATCATGATGACTGTTTAAATGTATTAAAAACAATTGATAATGAATCAATTGATATGATTTATCTTGACCCACCATTTTATACACAAAGTAATCAAAAATTATGCAATACAGATGGAAAACAATACGAGTTTTTAGATGTTTGGAAATCTCGAAAAGAATATTTAGATTTTATGAATATCCGTTTATTGGAAATGAAAAGAGTACTAAAAACGTCTGGTACTATCTTTTTACATTGCAATACTTCTGCTTCACATTATTTACGTATATTACTTGATAATATTTTTGGTGAAAATAATTTTAGAAATGAAATTATTTGGTATTATAAAAGATGGTCAAATTCTCAAAAAAGTTTGTTACCTGCTCATCAAACAATATTATTTTACTCTAAAACGAATAAATATAAATTTTTTACATTATATCATGAATATTCACCGACTACTAATATTGATCAAATTTTACAAGAACGTCAACGCAATAAAATGGGAAAAGTGGTCTATAAGCGTGATGCAAATGGAAATATTATAGTTTCAAAAGAGAAAAAAGGAGTTCCTATGTCAGATATATGGGAAATTCCATTTTTAAATCCAAAGGCAAAAGAAAGAACAGGTTATCCTACTCAAAAACCAATAGAACTATTGGAACGTATTATTAAATTAAGTACAGAAAAAGATGATTGTGTTTTAGACCCTTTTTGTGGAAGTGGAACAACCTTAGTTAGTGCAAAGTTACTTGATAGAAAATTTATTGGAATAGATACAAACCTAGAAGCAATTAAACTATGTCAGCAAAGGTTGGAAATGCCCTTTAAAACAAATTCAAATTTGTTAAAAGTAGGAGCAAATGAGTATAAAACAAAAACAGAAGAAGAGTTATCTATATTAAAACAATTCGATTGTGACATTGTGCAGAGAAATAAAGGAATAGATGCATTTTTAAAAAAATATTATTTAAATGCTCCTGTTGCAATAAAAATTCAAAAAAAAGAAGAAACTTTTATAGAAGCTGTCCAATTGCTTAATAAAGCAGCTACAAATAAGCATTGCAGTTTTATGATTTTAATTACTTATGAACAACATTGGAAAAATAATGATTCTATTATTCCCAAAAATATGATTATTATTACTCGCTATGAAACACAATTTCAAAATATGATTCAGGAAATATATTAAAATTTTTATAAGTATTTTATAAATATAATTAACAGATAAAGGAGAATAAAATGATACAAAAACCAGAATTATTAGCACCAGCAGGAGATTTAGAAAAATTAAAAATAGCTGTACTTTATGGTGCAGATGCAGTATATATTGGTGGGGAAGCATACAGTTTAAGGGCAAAAGCAAAAAATTTTGATATAGAAAAAATGAAAGAGGGCATTGACTTTGCTCATGCACATGGCGTAAAAGTATATGTTACAGCAAATATTTATGCCCACAATGCAGATTTTGATGGCATGGCGGAATATTTTAAGCAAGTGCAGGAAATCGGCGCAGATGCTGTTTTAATATCTGATTTAGGTGTATTTTCTGTAGCAAAAGAAGCAGCGCCTAATTTAGAAATACACGTTTCAACGCAGGCAAATAACACTAACTACAAAAGCGCTCAAATGTGGTATCAGTTAGGGGCAAAAAGAATTGTAGTAGCAAGAGAGCTTTCTCTAAAAGAAATCAAGCAAATTTGCCAAAATATACCACAGGATATGGAAGTAGAGGCATTTGTACATGGTGCTATGTGTATTTCTTACTCTGGAAGATGTCTTTTGAGCAACTATTTAAGCGGACGTGATGCCAACAAAGGCGCTTGCGCCCACCCTTGCAGATGGAAATACCATTTAGTAGAAGAAACCCGTCCAGGGGAATATATGCCAATAGAGGAAAACGAAAGAGGTACTTATATTTATAACTCAAAAGACTTATGTATGTTGGAGCATATACCAGATTTGATAGAGGCAGGCATTATTAGTTTTAAAATTGAGGGCAGAATGAAAACGCCTTTTTATGTAGGAACAGTCATAAAAGCATATCGTATGGCAATAGATGACTATTTTGAAGACCCACAAAAATATCAAAAAAACATTGCTTTTTATATGGAAGAAGTTTCAAAGGCAAGCCACAGAGACTATACAACTGCGTTTTATTATGGTAAGCCAGACGGCAACCAACAAGT
>CAMXTM010000060.1 GCA_947246775.1 uncultured Clostridium sp.
TATATTCTAAGAAAGACACAAATGGTTTATCAATAGGAGTAGAAAGGATTGCTGCCTCTAGTCCTTGTTCTTTAAACAAACGGATATACTGTGCTTGTTGGTTTTCATCTGATACAAAGAAAATTTTATTTTCGTGTTTTTCTTTGTTTTTCTCTAAGTATTCGCTTACTGTTTCATAAACACCATCAGTTGTTTTTAAAAGTAGTGCATCTTTAATTTTATCATAAAGTTTTTCTTCTCTCATGCAGCCAAATTTAATAAATATACTGATGTTATCCCAGAATCCCTCGTATTGCTCTCTTTCGTTTTTAAAAAGATGATTTAATTTATCGGCAACTTTTTTTGTAATATAGTTTGACATTTTTTGCGCATAGCCATCATTTTGTAATGCACTTCTGGAAACATTTAAAGGCAAATCTGGGCAATCCATAATACCTTTTAAAAGCAATAAAAATTCTGGCACAACTTCTTTGATATTATCTGCAATATATACTTGATTGGAATATAATTTAATTTCGCCATCTGTAATATCCATTTGCTGTACTAATTTTGGGAAATACAAGATACCCTTTAATCTAAAAGGATAATCCATATTCAAATGAATCCAAAACAGTGGGTCATTCATATCCATAAACACTTGATGATAAAATGCTTTGTATTCTTCATCAGTGCAATCTTTTGGTTGTCTTTGCCAAAGCGGATTGACTTCATTTAATGGCTTTGGTTCTTCCTCTTTTTCTTTTTCTTCTTGTAATTTTTTAGCATCTTCGGCAGAAGAAATGTTTTCTGCTTCTTCTGGTGAAACATGGATTACATTACTGTTCTCTTCTTTTGCTTCTTCCTCTGTTGTTTCTTCTTCCTCTTTTGCCATATGCACAAAGATAGGCACTGGCATAAAGGAGCAATATTTTCTTAAAGCAGTATATAATGTACCTTCTTCTAAAAATTCTTTGCCATCTTCTCCGATATACAGTGTGATAGATGTTCCTCTTTCTGTTTTTGTGCCTTGTTCCATTTCATAGTCAATGCCACCTGTACAAATCCATTTTGCTGGCTCGGCATCTTTTTGATAGGACAATGTATCAATTTCTACTTTATCCGCTACCATAAAAGCTGAATAAAAACCAAGTCCAAAATGTCCTATAATATCATTATCTTCTTCTGCTTTTTCCTGAAATTTTTGTAAAAAGTCTGTTGCGCCTGAAAATGCAATTTGATTGATATATTTTTTGATTTCGTCCGCTGTCATACCAATACCATTATCTGTAATGGTAATTGTTTTTGCTTCTTCATCTAATGTTACATTGATTTCAAATTTTTCCTCTTCTGCAATTTCTGCCTCTCCCATAGAACCTAACTTTTTCAGTTTTGTAACAGCGTCACAACCATTTGAAACAAGCTCTCTTATAAAAATGTCTTTGTCTGTATAAAGCCATTTTTTAATAATTGGTAAAAAATTTTCGCTGTTAATGGAAAGATTTCCTTTTTCTTGTGTCATAAAAAAATGCCTCCTTATTTTTTTAAAACAATATTTTTTAAATTCTCTTCTCTATAAACCATTGTAACATCTAAAATCAAAAAGTCAATAAAAAATTAGCACTCACTTTAAATGAGTGCTAACATAATATGATTTATTCTTGTATTGTAATAGCAATATGTAATTGATGAAAAAATTGCTCTACCCATTTGTCCCAAGCAAATTCCGCTGTTTTATCCATAGCAAATACTTTTAAAGAACAACCTGTCGTACAAGTTACTGTATTTTTTTCAAAAAGTACATTTAAAAAATAGTTTGCTGGTATATCGCATACTTGTTCTGCCTCTTGTTTTGGCATAGAAAATACAATTTTAATACTTTTAGGCAACTTCTGTCCTTTTATAATTTGAAAAGCATATTGCTTAACTTCTCCCCAACAACAATATTTTTCATTTATCAGCTCTTGTTCTGCTAAAGTATAATATTCTTTATTTTTTACACCATCAATTTGAAATAGTGCAAATGTGGTAATATCTACTTGACGAATATGAAAATGGTCAAAGCCATTCTGTTTTAAAAGCAAATTCATAAATGCTTTTGTATCATGTACTATAAAAGAAATCATAATTTTAAACCCTCTCTATCTCTATCCTAAATTATCTGTTTTATTATTTTACACGCATTTGTAAAACATTACAATCAAAAACAAATATTTCATTTTAGTTTGTGTGATAGAGCTGTATGTGGTAAAATAGCAAAAGAGAAAATACAATAATACGGAGGTTTCCAATATGAAAAAAACAATCGGCAGAATATTATTTTTTGGTATTCTGCTTGCTATACTAATGCTTATAGTAGGAAAAGTATTTCATTTATCTACAAATACATTGATTTTTGCCTTATCATTATCTTATTTTATCTTTTTAATGATTATTATTCCTTATCAAATGCGAAAAAGGAATTTACTTAACCACAAAATAGAAGTATTATTACAGAAAATGCGCAATGGTGACATAGAAGATTACATTACAGGCATGAAAGCACTTTTAAATGAAGCAGAAAACGACTATTTAAAAGCTATCCTTACCATCAATATGTCTGTAGGCTACACACTAAAAGGAGAGTTTGAAAAAGCAAACAGCTATTTAGACAAAATTGACGCCAGTACCATAGACAAAAGAAGTCAAATGGTACTTTATCACAACATTGCACTCAACGCCTTTTGGGCAGGAGAAACCAAAAAGGCTTGTGTGATTATGGAATCGCACAAAAAAATATTGCAACAGGGTTTAGAATCTCATTATTTTAAAAACAGCTTTAGTGAAACTTTTGCACTGTGGAGCTTTGCAGAGGGAAAAAGGGAACAGGGTTTTGGCTATTTAGAAAATATAATCAATGACCAAAATGCAAAGTTATTAGAAAGACAAGCTGCACAAGTCATTTGGGCAAAACAAAAAATGATAGACAAGCAATTTGAACAGGCAGAACAGTTATTACAAAAAATTGTTTCTGAAACACAAATCCCTTATTTAAAAAAAGAAGCAGAACAACTATTACATCAGTTAAAGTAATAGCAATTAGAGGTGTATTATGTTATTTAATTCATTCCACTTTATATTATTTTTTATAGTAGTTACCTTGCTATATTATCTATCACCACATAGATTCCGTTGGATACTACTTTTAGCAGCAAGTTATTATTTTTATATTTGTTGGCGACCAAAACAAATTATCTTTATACTGTTGATTATATTTTCTACCTTTGTAAATTATATTTTTTCTCTTGCTATGTACAGAGAAAAAAACAGACGCAAAAGAAAAAAATATTTAATCATAACCCTTTTTATCAATTTTGGTTTGTTATTTTTATTTAAATACTCCATGTTTTTTAATGAAACCATTATGAATGTAATTTCAAAAGGGATTATGTGGTATTACAGAGATTTAGGAGAAACGCAAGCACTACAAAAAGTACAATTATTTTTGCAAAATTACCCAGCTAGAGACTTTGACATTATACTTCCTATGGGAATTTCCTTTTACACGTTTCAGGCGACTAGCTACAGCATAGACGTTTACAGAAAAACCATAAAACCAGTTAGACATTATGGTATCTTTTCGCTTTTTATTACGTTTTTTCCGCAACTTGTAGCAGGACCTATTGAGAGAAGCAATAATTTATTGCCCCAATTTTACAAAAAACACAAATTTAAAAAAGAAAATGTATTGCTTGGGCTAAAAATTATGTTATGGGGATTTTTTAAAAAAATAGTCATTGCGGATAGAGTTTCTACTGCGGTAAACACAATATATAACTCTCCCCAAAGTTACAGCGGTTTTTATTTTGTATTTGCAACGATATTATTTGCTTTTCAAATTTACTGTGATTTTAGCGGATACTCTGACATTGCCTTAGGTGCTGCAAAAGTATTAGACTTTCAGCTTATGCAAAACTTTGACAAGCCCTATTTGTCCAAAAGCATTAAAGAATTATGGAGAAGATGGCATATTTCTTTGTCTACATGGTTTATGGACTACATATACATTCCTTTAGGCGGAAACAGAAAAGGAAAATTGAAAAAGTGCAGCAATCTTTTTATTACCTTTTTTGTAAGTGGTATCTGGCATGGCGCAAACTGGACATTTGCTCTTTGGGGCGCTTTACATGGACTATATTTGGTTTTTGGTATTTTAACAGAAAATATATCAAAAAAAATAAAACAGATATTACACTTAAATCATAATATTTTATGGAATTTTTGCTGTATTGTCATGACGTTTTTTCTGTTTTGTATCAGTTTAATTATATTTCGTGCCAACACCATTACAGATACGGTATATATCTTTCAGCACTTGCTAGATGATATAACACAGTGGACAAATGCACAATATCTTTATGAAGTCGTAACCAGTTTAGGCATCAATTTATTTGAACTGACCATTGTTGTCATTTCGATACTATTTTTAATGGCTGCCGAAATTGCTACCACAAAATACCATGTAATATACGGTGTAGAAAAAACAAACGTTGTTATCCGAATGGCTTTTTATGTGCTTTTAAGCGTTTGGATACTTTCTACAGGTGTATTTTATAATTCTGGCGAGTTTATCTACTTCCAGTTCTAAAAATTTTTGATTAAAGTAAGTAAAAGGAGCTTTTCGCTATGACTAAAAAGTTCATTTATAATATCAATTTTATCATGCGCATTGTAATTTATGTAGTTTGTGTTGTGCTTTTGTTTCAGCAAGTTGGCTTTCGCTACCAAGAAGCAGCAAGCCACAATGTCATAAATGCCTTTACACAAAAACGGTTTGAAGACTTTTATGCCTTACCTCAAAATAGTTTAAATATGGTGTTTATCGGTTCTTCTCACTCCTATTGCACCTTTGACCCTGAAAACTTTGATAGCTATTTTGGCACTTCTAGCTATCAAATGGGAACACCACTACAGCATTTAGATACCAGTTACTATGAATTACAAGAAATTTATCATACACAAAATCCAGATGTTGTTGTGCTTGAAATTTATTGGGACGTACTAGATGACACATTTGAAATGAAACAAGCAAACTCTTTTTTTGAGGTACTTCAAAATGAACAACTTAAAAAAGACTATATTAAAAACGTATTTCCACTAGCAGAAAAAGTAAAATATTATTTGCTTCCTATGCGATTTCAACAGGACTACTTTGCCTATGAAGCAAACGAAATGGAAAAAAAATTACAAGAAAAATATGGTGTACAAAAGAAAAAAGTAGTATATCAGCAAGGAGAAGAATATTATCGCTCAAAAGGTTATGTGTATTGCAATATGGGTATGTTGCCTGGAGAATACGACGAAACAAACCAATTTAAAGGGCTAGACGGCAAACATTGGGAACTAGATGACACACAATATGGCTATGTACAAAAAATAGCAGAACTTTGTAAACAAAAAGGTAACTGCACCGATTGCGCTGGTTTCAATGGATTATATCAAAAACTACGATATGATACACGAAAAATTACAGCAAATTGCAAATGATGTAGGCGCAAACTATATTGACTATAATATCGTAAATCAACAGACCAATATGCTCACCAATGACAATTTTAGAGATGATGCACACTTAAATGATAGTGGTGTGCAAATTGTAGACGAGCATTTTATCCATTGGCTTACAGAAAATACAACATTTTTTGACAAAATATAGCCCTTGAGTATTGTTTTATGCAAAATGCTATATTATAATAAAATATAAAATTTGTGTTTAAAATGGAAATAAATGGGTATAATTATCATAAGAAGTTTGATTACAAATAAACGGGAGGTACTTTTTTATGGAAGAAAAAAGAGAAAATGCTTTGAGCAATACAGGTAATTTTATACATAACTACGTGCAGGAGGACTTGGAGGGAAAACTAAATAAAATACACACACGTTTCCCACCAGAACCAAACGGCTATTTGCACATTGGTCATGCAAAATCAATTTGTTTAAATTTTGGTATGGCACAGCTTTATGGCGGAAAATGCAACTTACGTTTTGATGATACAAACCCTACAAAAGAAGATACAGAATATATCGAATCTATCAAGGAAGATGTAAAATGGCTTGGCTTTGACTGGGAAGACAGATTATATTTTGCCTCTAGCTATTTTGAAAAATATTATGAAGTTGCTGTTAATCTAATAAAACAAGGCAAGGCATTTGTATGTGATTTGACTGCTGAGGAAATGAGAGAATATAGAGGTACATTAAATACGCCTGGAAAAGAAAGCCCTTATCGCAATAGAACAATAGAAGAAAATTTAGATTTGTTTGAAAGAATGAGAAAAGGCGAATTTCCAGATGGCGCAAAAACATTGAGAGCAAAAATTGATATGTCTTCTCCTAACATCAACATGAGAGACCCTGTATTATACAGAATTGCTCACGCTACACACCACACAACAGGAGACGAATGGTGCATTTACCCTATGTATGACTTTGCTCACCCATTAGAAGATGCAATTGAGGGTATTACTCATTCTATCTGTACAATGGAATTTGAAGACCACAGACCACTTTACGACTGGGTAGTAAGAGAAGCAGGTTTTACAGAACACCCTCCAAGACAAATTGAATTTGCTCGTTTAGGATTAACCAATACTGTCATGAGCAAAAGAAAATTAAGAGCATTAGTAGAAGAAGGGCTTGTTGACGGTTGGGACGACCCTCGTATGCCTACGATATCAGGGCTACGCCGCAGAGGATTTACACCAGAATCTATCAGAGATTTTTGTGAAAGAATAGGTGTCTCTAAAGCAAATAGCGTTGTAGACAGTGGCTTGCTAGAATACTGTATTAGAGATGATTTAAAAGCAAAAGCAAAAGTAGTTATGGCAATCCTGCACCCATTAAAATTAGTGATTACAAACTATCCAGATGGTCAAATAGAGCTACTAGATATTGAAAACAATCCAGAAAATGAAGCACTTGGTACAAGACAAGTTCCTTTTACCAGAACACTCTATATTGAACAAGAGGATTTTATGGAAGAACCTGTTAAAAAATTCTTTAGATTAGCTCCTGGAAAAGAAGTGCGTCTAAAAGGTGCTTACTTTGTTACTTGTACAGACGTCATAAAAGATGAAAATGGCAATATTACAGAAGTACACTGTACTTATGACCCAGAAACAAAAAGTGGTTCTGGCTTTACAGGCAGAAAAGTAAAAGGTACATTGCATTGGGTAAGCGCTGACCACTGTGTTAAAACAACAGCAAGATTATATGACTACATGATGCTAGATAATCCAGATGACGAAAATGGCGAAATGATTATGAATCCAAATTCATTAGAAGTGATAGAAAATTGCTATGTTGAACCATCTATAGAAGAAGCAAAAGCTGGTGACAAATATCAGTTTATGAGAAATGGCTATTTCTGTGTAGACACAAAAGACACTACAAAAGAGCATATGGTATTTAATCGTATTGTATCATTAAAAAGCTCTTTTAAACTAAAATAATCAAATACCTTTAAAAGAAGCAATCACTATTGTTATTTCGTGATTGCTTCTTTTTAGTGTTTTTATGCTTTTATATTGATACTATGTTTTTGTAATGCTTTCTTTTTTATTTTCTTTTGCTCAGCTCTTTTTTGTTTGATTGCTTCTTCTTTTTTGGTTTGTTCTTTTTTCTCTTGTAATCGTTTTGTTTGTTCGTCTTTTATTTCTTTCCAACCTTTTACACCATCTCCTGAAGTAACGGTTGTAGATGCTATCATTGTTATATTTCCTGTGCTGTCAATGCTCCAACTTTCTGAATAGTCTACTAATTTTGCACCGATTGCACTTGCGTTTGCTTTTGCGCTTGCATAACCATTTTGACAGCTTGTATTGTAAAAAGAAAGATTTTCTTCTAGTTCTTTTGCTTTATCTGGGTTTTCGGCGCATTCTTTTAAATACGCTCCCGATATTACAACACTTCCATTTTTAATACAATCATACTTTTTAGATAAATAATCAGAATAATCTGTAGTGCTATTTTTTTTACTTTCTACTTCTTTATTTTCCTGTGAAATATAAGAGTTTTGATATAAATTGTTATAGTTGCTTCCAATTCCTGTTATTGCCATATGCCATTCCTCCTTTTCGATAACTAGCTATATAAATTCCCTTATTATATATTATCGTATAAATATTGTGTAAACTTAAGCGCTTTTTGTAGGTACTTGCTAAAATACCAAAAAAGAATGCTCTCAGGGTATCCTAAGAGCATTTTATGATTTATTTTACGGTAATAATAAATTCTTTTTGATAAGTCTGTGCTGTGGTCTTTCCATAGACTGTGGCAGAAATAACAATATTACCTGGTGTTCTTGTATAAAGGTTCGTATGATTTTGTATATAAGCGCCTGTTGTGCCTGCATCGACAACACGCCATTGTATTTCCTTATTATCTGCATTATTAGGCTGTACTGTACCAGAAAGCTGCAACATCTCGCCTGATTTACAAGTATTTGCTGTATTTAATACAATATCATCTACTTTTATAAATTTCTTTTCTATTGGTATGATAGTAATTTCAAATTGCTTTGTCATATCATGAATACCATTTGCACCTTTTTCGACTGTTGCCAATACAGTTACTTTTCCTGTTAGTCTTGCTGTCAATTCATTGTTGATTAAACTTGCCTTTGTACCACCATCATCTAACAAGGTCCATTTTACAAAGGTATTGGTAGCATTGCTTGGTGTAACATCTGCTGTAAGTAAAAGTGGTTCATCAATATCCCATATCGTAGGAGAAGTCATAACAATATCTTGTACCCTTACAAAATTTTTAAATTCATTTTCTACAGTAATAGCAAAATCTTTTGTAAAAGCAGTAGTATTGTTTATTGCATTTCGTATTTGTGCTGTTACAATAACAGTACCCTCATTGTAAGCGGTCAGCACATTGCCATTTTGCAGTGTTGCACCAGTGTTTCCATCATCTTTGATACTCCAGCGTACTGCCCTTTTTGTTGCCTCAAGTGGTTTGATAATCGCAGACAGTGACATACTTTTTCCTGTATACATTTTTGCTGTTGCAATGTCTATATCTGTTACAGATACAAAAGTATCAGATACTATACCTGTTTGTATCGTATTTTGCAATTTTATATTTTTATCTGATACAATTTTATTGATTTTTCCACTACCAGTCACTTCAATATTTGCATCAGCATAAAGTGTATCAATCACAGAACCCTCTGCCATATTGATTTTTAATGTATTTGGTACAGAAGAAAGTCTCATTGTTTCTATGGTTTTATTTTGATTTAGTTGTAATTCCACAGCAGTAGTATTTAAATTGATATTTTTAATATTAGTATCAATTTCTAGTTTTCTACCTGAATATTGTTCTACCAGTACATTTTTTAGTATCGTATAACGGTCACCCTTTAATATGGTGTTACCACGAATGACAACATTGCCATCTACCTTTGTTGCAGAATCAAATAACAAGGTCACAGGCAGTCTATCACTTCTGTGAGATATGATATCCTTTTGTATAGTGCAATTTTGAATGTTAATGTTTTCTTTTCCACCATAAATATTGACATTTCCATTAACTGTAACATCTTTTAATGTGGCAGAAGTATTTTT
>CAMXTM010000061.1 GCA_947246775.1 uncultured Clostridium sp.
TCCGCCATCTCCAATTTCTGTAATGAACTTAAAATAATCCTCTGGTAGCTGAAAACCATATTTTTTCTCTACCTCGCGAACAAAAGATTTCCTAATAGGTGGATTTAATTTATATTGATGTTCGGATGCACCAAATATTTCATAATTGGGGTCAATATGTCGTGCATGATTTAGTATTTTTAATATTGCTTCTCTTGTTAACATAAAAATCTACTAATAAAATCATATTCAATCTTTTGATTGTATTAAAAACAAATAACCTGTTTTAATTGAAATTTTACACCGTTTTTCTAACATGACATTACTCACCGCTACAATATCATCATCTATAGTCAATGTATGGTCTACTAAAGGATATTGGAATCCCTCCAATGTAATACCAGTTACTTCCATAGAAAGCGGAATTGTTGAAACCAAATCTCCCCTTTCTCCCTCCAATACAATAGAACTATCAATCAATTCTACACAGTTTTTTTCATTGACTAGCCTTGCTCGTATTCCTTTTTTCAAAAGTCTCAAAAGCAAATGTGCATTTGCTAATGTATGATCAAAACGGCTTCCTATTCCCCCAAATATAACAACATCATCTGCATTTAATGTAACAGCAAAATCTAACCCTAATTCCATATCTGTTTCATCTTTTTGTGCTGGAAATGTTTTTACAGCAACACCTAATTTTTGATAATACTCTAAATCCTCTTTTTTACAAGAGTCAAAATCTCCCAATATATAGTCAGGCACTAAATTTAATGCTCTCGCATGACCTATACCACTATCACAGCATACTATTTTATCTGCATTTTCCATATATTTTTTACAAAAACTATAGTCTTCTATTTCTGCTCCCGCAAATAATATTACTTTCATTTCTCTTTCTCCTGCAATATGCTCAAAAATTCTTTTGTGCTTTTTTCAACATTTTCTGCACCAAATACAGCAGAACCTGCTACAACAACATTGACTCCTGCGTCCAATATTTCCCTTATATTATCCTTATTTACGCCACCATCTATTTCAATGTCAAAAGAAAGATTTTTTTGTTCTCTTATTTTTACTAATTCTTCTACTTTTTTCATTTTTTCTGGCATAAATTTTTGACCGCCAAAACCTGGCTCTACTGTCATAATCAGCACCATATCCACATCTTCTAAATAAGGCACTATATCCGACACAGGTGTATTTGGTTTGATTGTAATACCTGCTTTTACGCCAAAGTTCTTTATTTTTGAAAGCACTAACGCAGGATTTTTTGTCGCTTCTACATGGAAATTAATAATATCAGCGCCTGCTTTATAAAATGCCTCTACATAGCGTTCTGGCTCTACAATCATCAAATGCACATCAAATATTAAATTGGAGCTTTTCCGAATACTTTGTATTACAGGTATACCAAACGAAATATTTGGCACAAACATACCGTCCATAACGTCTAAATGGATATATTTTGCACCACCTTTTTCTATTTGTTCTAACTGTTGTCCAAGTTTCGTAAAATCTGCTGCTAACAATGAGGGAGATAGTATATTTTTCATATTATTTTTTCCTTTCTTTTTGTTCTAATTCTTGATAAATCGTTACATATCTATTGTATCTTATTTCACTGATACTTTGATTGATTTGCTCTTTTACCGCACAATCTGGCTCATGGGTATGGCTACAACCTGTGTAATAACATTTATGCACATAGGGCTGAAATTCTCTAAAATAATATTGCAATGTTTCCTCTGTAATGCCTTCCAAATACAATGAAGTAAATCCTGGAGAATCTACAATATAGCTCTTTTCTCCTATTTGTATTAACTCCGCATGGCGTGTAGTATGTCGTCCTCTTTGTATTTTTTTACTAATTTCTCCTGTTTCCATTTTAGCATGGGGAAATGCTTTATTGATTAGACTAGATTTCCCCACGCCTGAAGGCCCTGCAAATACAGATATTTTATTTTGCAATGTCCGTTTTAAATCCTCTATACCGATTTCTTTTTCTGCACTCACGCACAGTACAGTATAGCCTACCGAACGATACAATTCTGCTACATTTTCATATTGTTTTGTTTTATCTTTATCAATTTTATTGATACAAATTACAATATCTAATTGCTGTTGCTCAACCAATAACAAAAAACGGTCTAACAAGTCTAAATTCAAGTTAGGGCTTTTTGCTGCAAAAACAATGACTGCTTGGTCTACGTTTGCCACTCTTGGACGAATCAACAGTGTTTTCCTCTCCTCAATCACATCTAAACTACCTTCTCTATCTTTCTCATGCAATACAGTGATTTCTACATGGTCGCCTACTGTCGGCTTAATGCCCTCTTTACGAAATATTCCTCTTGGACGGCACTCATAAACGCCCTTTTCTGTATCTACATAATAAAAACCGCCAATTCCTTTTACAATCGTACCTTTTAGCATAGTTCTCCTTTCTTAAAATACATCGCTCCACATTTGTACACCATCGATAAAGCAAACAATTTGTCCATTGCCTGAACCAGATATTGGTACAGAAAATGGCAATGTTCTTTGCTCATCTAATACAACAGATTCCCCATTATCATCTGTTTTTACAATTTTAATATGCGCATCTGTAATGCCTGCTGCTGGCGGATTTACTGTATATGTTTTTGTTTTTGTACGCTGTGGCGTCTGTTCTGGGTCTTGTGTTGTTGTATTGGATTCATTATTATTTGTTGTACTATTTTCATTATTATCTGGTGTCTCCTCTGAAGAAGATGGTGTTGTTGTAGTCGTAGTTGGTGTTTCTGTTCTATCGTCTGGCTGCTGCTCTACCTTTTTACCTAAACTTACTACAATACCTACTTCTGTTCCCTCTGGTACTTCTTCGCCTACTTCTTTTGTCTGTGTAATAACAATTCCTGCTTCTACGGTATTACTTTCTGCTGTTGTAATGTCTCCCACTTTTAATTTTGAAGACCTCAAAGCTCTCTCTGCTGCTGCTTGTGTTTGTCCCTCTACTCTTGGTACAATTGTTGTCTTTGTCTCTTCTCCTCTTGATACAACCAGTCTAACCGTTGTATCTGCTGTAATTTTTGTTCCCTCTGTAGGACTTTGTTCCATGACCGTATCCATTTCTGCATCTTCATCATACTCATAGGATACTTTTGGCTCTTTTCCTATCAGATTTTTAATTTTTTCTACTGCTATATCTTCTTTATCACCTAATACATCTGGCATTTCTTCTTCTATTGTTTCTGAGCCTAAGCTGACTGTAACGCCTACTTCAATTCCTTTTTTAATTTCGCTATTTTCTGCTGTAGACTGCTCTACAATAATGCCTTCACCATATCTTTCGCTATAAGTAGATTTTTCTTGTACTACACGATAACCCTCTTTTTCAGCCATCTCTTGTGCTGTTTTTAATTCCATTCCCACAAAGGATTTTACTTTAATTGTATCAGAACTATCTCCAAACAATCCCGCCTTTGTTCCAAACGCTTTTACTCCTATTGCACTAATAATCGCAATAATAATCAATGCTGTTGCTACTGCTGCAACAATAACTTTTGTTTCTTTTCCTCTTTCGTAAATTTGCTCATAGCCCTCCTCCTGTCTTGGATTTCTTCTATTTTGCATATCCAATTTAGGTCGTCTACTTCTTCTCACTGGTTCTACTTGCTCATATTCTCTTTCATAATCATCATCTTTTGATATTCTAATATTTTTTGGTTTGTCTTGTCTTGCCATCATTTCCTCCGTTACAGCTAATTCTTCTTGTCTCGCCTGCTCCATACGTCTTGCTTCTGCTTCTGCCTGTTTTACACTATTATCCACTGAAGAAAGATATTGTATCTCTGGTGGCGGTGAAGATGTTCTTGCTCTTGGTGGTGTCTGCTGTACATAATTTCCATTCGCTTCATTTCTTGCTTGCATGAGAGCTTGTATCATATCTCCTATTGTCAAGTATCTCTCATCTGCTTTTTTTCTAGTCGCTTTTATAATAATTGCTTCCAAACTTGCGGATACCTTTGGATTATACTGCCGAATATCTGGCAATTCTTCACTTATCTGTTTCATAGCAACTGCAACAGATGTATTTGCTTGAAAGGGTAATTGCCCTGTCACCATTTCAAACATTGTAATACCCAATGAATAAATATCACTTTTTTCATCTACATAGCCCCCTCTTGCCTGCTCTGGTGAAAAATAATGCACAGAACCCATTGCTGTATTACTTGTTGTAACAGTGCTACCATTTGCTGCCCTTGCTATACCAAAGTCTGTTACTTTTACAATACCATCTGTACCTACAAGTACATTCTGTGGCTTAATATCTCTATGTATAATATGATTTTTATGTGCTTGCTCAATCCCTGCTGCTATCTGCAAAGACACATTGATTGTAGATTTTGTATCAAAAGGTGCTTTTTCTTTGATTGCTTGTTTTAATGTATCACCATGCACATATTCCATAATAATAAAATGTACATTGCCATCTTGTCCTACATCATACACCCTTACAATATTTGTATGAGAAAGTTTTGCTGCTGCCAATGCCTCAGAACGAAAACGTCCCATAAACTCTTTATCGTCTATAAATTCTTCCCTCAATATTTTGACAGTAACATACCTTTCTAATTTTCTATCTCTAGCACGAAATACAATTGCTGTACCCCCAGAACCTATTTTTTCTAATAATTCATATCTGTCTGATAATACAGTACCCATTTGTAACATTAACATTGTTATTCACCTCTTTATATTTCAATTAATATTAATGAAATATTATCTAAACCACCTTTTTCATTGGCAAGAATGACTAGCTTTTTTAGTTTTTCTTCTGTAGAAATTTCTTCTACTAAAATTTTCGCCATTTCTCTTTTTGATACCATATTACTTAGACCATCTGTACAAAGAAGTATTTTATCTCCTTGCTTAATATCTGCAATTACTATATCTGGTTCTACATCTTCCCTAACTCCTACTGCTCTTGTAATAATATTTCTTTTCGGGTGAACTTCCGCTTCTTCCATTGTAATACTTCCAATTTTAACCAATTCCATAACATAGGAATGGTCTGTTGTAATTTGTTGCATATCATTTTCCCTAAAACGATATGCTCTGCTGTCCCCCACATAAATAACATATACTTTTTCATTTTCTATGGTTGCTGCTACTAATGTTGTCCCCATATCCATATACTCTATATTTTTTTTTGCTTTTTGATACACTATTTGATTACAGGCACGGGTTGCAAACATCATTCTATCTAAAATTTCTTCATTTTTTGTTTTTTCCATTGCCTCTACAAAATAAGTGATTGCTGTACTACTGGCGACTTCTCCAGCATTACAGCCACCCATACCATCTGCGACTATATATAATTTCTTTTCTTCGTTTATATAGATTGCATCTTCATTATTTTTCCTTCTCATACCAATTACACTACTGCCAACTGCCTTCATGCTAACACCTCCTAAAACACAATTACACTTTTTACTATTTTATAATTGATTATTTTTTTTGATAACTTCTCCTTAATTGTCCACAAGCTGCCTCTATATCGCTGCCCAATTTTCTCCTTACTGTTACCTCAATTCCTTTTTGTTGCAATATTTGTGCAAACCTTTGTACTTGCTGCTCAGTGCTTTTGTTATAATTTCTTTCTTTTACTTCATTGACTGGTATCAAATTGACATGGCAAAGCATATGATGCAATTTGGAAGCAAGTTCTTCTGCACAACTATCGCTATCATTGACACCTTTCATCAGCGCATACTCAAACGTAATCCGTCTTTTTGTGGCATCACTATACTGTTTACATGCCTTTAATAGTTCTTCCATACTATATTTTTTTGCAATAGGCATAATACTTTGCCTAATCGTATCATTCGGTGCATGGAGAGATACTGCCAATGTAATTTGTAAATCTAATTCCAACAAACGATATATGTTTTCTACCAATCCACAAGTAGAAAGTGTAATATGTCTTTGTCCCAAATGTAATCCTTTTTCATCATTTGCCAACTGTATAAAACGGATTACATTCGTATAATTATCTAATGGCTCACCACTTCCCATCAGTACAACATTTGACACACGTTCTCCACTATCCTTTTGTATTTCATAAATTTGTGAAAGCATTTCTCCTGCTGTCAAATTTCTTTCCACTCCATCTAATGTGGAAGCACAAAACTGACAACCCATACGACAACCTGCCTGTGTAGAAATACAAGCTGTATTACCATAGTTATATTTCATTAAAACACTTTCTATTACTAAATTATCTTTTATTTCAAACAAATATTTTGTTGTGCCATCTATTTCAGAAACCAACTTTTTTACTTGCTTTACACCATCAATATAACAATATTTTTTGAGCTTTTCTCTTAAACTCTTTGGAAGATTTGTCATATCATCTATTTCTGTAATATGCTTATGGTGAAGCCAATCAAATATTTGTTTTGCTCGAAAAGTTTGCTCTCCCCATTCTTTTACTACTACCTGCCACTGTCCCAATATCATAGAAAGCATTTCTAAACCATTATCAGGACAAAATTTGACATCTACGATACTTGCCATATTTTATGACTCCTTTCGCCTAAAACGAGCAATAAAAAACCCGTCCGTATGATGTATATGTGGATATAATGTAATATATCCCTCTTTTGCTGTATCTGTAATCATTTTTTCTGGTAAAAATGGTGTGATATCCTCTAATGCAAAATCTTTATGCTGTTCTAAAAACCATTGTACATTTTTTTCATTTTCTTTTTTACACAAAGTACAAGTGCTATACACCAGCACACCACCTATTTTTACATACTTTGCCCCTTGCTTTAATATCTCTTTTTGTATTAGCAACAAATTATCAATATCATTGCCATTTTTCTTTAAGCGAATATCTGGCTTTTTTCTGATGAGTCCCAGCCCAGAACAGGGTGCATCTACAACCACTTTATCAAATTTTTGCTCTTGCTCCTCACAAAATACTGTTCCATCTTGCTGTTTTGTTTCCAGTATGGTTATGCCTAATCTTTGTGCGCTTTCCTCTAACAATTCTAATTTATGTTCATAAATATCGCAACAGCAAATATTTCCTCTATTATTCACTTTTTCCGCCATCAAAAAACTTTTTCCACCAGGTGCAGAACACATATCTAAGATCGTTTCGCCCTCTTGTGGACAAATTACCTCTACTGCTGTAACAGAACTTTCGTCCTGTACATGAAACTTTCCTTTATGAAATGCTTCTAATTTTGTCATGTCCGATGTCTTAGATAAATGTAGTACATTTTTATAATAATTTGAAAGCTTTACTACAATGCCTTTTTGCTCCAGTTCTTTTTTTAATTCTTCTGTAGTAGTACACAATGTATTCACTACAATACTAACATCTGGTGAAATATTGTTTTGCTCACAAAGTTGTTTTACAAAATCATAGTCATATTGATGCAGCCACATTTTTAAAAGCCATTGTGCATGGGAATATTTTAAACTCAAATATTCTACTGGATATTGTTTTTCATCTGGCAATATAATACTATCCTTTTGTCTTACGATATTCCTCAATACACCATTTGCAAATCCAGCTAAACTAGTTAGTCCTCTTTTTTTGACCAACTTTACTGCTTCATCACAAACAGCATTTTCTGGCACATTCATAAAATAAATTTGATATACTGCCGTTCTTAATACTGCTAACAAATACGGTTTTATTTTCTTTGTTTTTACACTAGAAATACTATCAATTACAAAATCAATATAATATAAATTGCGCAAAGTGCCATTTACCATTTCTGTCACAAAGGCTCGGTCTTTTTGCGGCATTGCTCCATTTTGTTTTAACAGTTTTCTCAGCACAATCGTATTATATTTTCCCTCTTTTAAAATTTCTACCATCGCTTGTGCTGCGATTTCTCTTGGATTTATTTGTATTGTCATTCCTTTTCTCCTAAATTTTATAACAAATTTGATTGATTATCAATCATACTAATTTGAATTACTCTTATAAAACTATATTTTACATGATACATTTCATTGTCGCAACTATTTTTACATTACTATTCTTTAAAAAATACAAAAATATTACTATATTCAACATCTTTTTACATTTCTTACTGCTGAAAATGCAAAAGGAAAGACACCGCTACAGCATCTTTCCTCAATTATTAAACTATTTTAATCTCTATTGCGACTAGATACCAATGACAACAATCTTAACAAGTTTACAATGGCTGTTGCCGCTGCTGCAACATATGTCATAGCCGCTGCTGTCAAAACTTTTTTTGCTCCTTTTAACTCTGTATCATACAAATAATTTTGACTTTCTAACATAACAAGCGCCCTTCTGGAAGCATCAAATTCTACAGGCAAGGTTACTAACGTAAACAACACAGTAAGAGAAAATAGTATAATACCTAACCATATCAATGTATTGCTCCAATGACCATTGATAATCAGTCCTATCATAACTAAAGGAATAGATAAGTTAGAACCAATATTAGTAAAAGGTACCATAGCACTTCTTAACCACAAAAAACTATAACTTTCTGCATGTTGTATGGCATGACCTGTTTCATGTGCTGCTACACCCAATGCTGCTACAGACTGACTACCATAAACAGAATCAGACAATCTCAATACTTTGCTTCTTGGGTCATAGTGGTCTGTTAAACTTCCTGCAATTCTTTCTACCCTAACATCTGTAATGCCCGCAGAATGAAGCATCTGCATTGCAACATCTGCTCCTGTCATTCCTCTACTATTGGCTACCCTTGAATACTGTTTAAATGTACTGTTGACACGAAATTGTGCTACCATACTAAATATCATTACAATAAAAAATAATCCGATATATGATGTGTTAAATCCCCAATAAATAATAATCAACTCCATTTCCTATTAAATTTTTTATATTATACGACATTTTTTTTATTTTGTTTATTGATAAATAAAAAATTTACTTTATTGCAATATTGTACCAATTTCAATACTATGCCCTCTTAAATAGGCATCTGCTCCCATTCTTTTTTTGCCTTTCGCTTGCACTTCTGTTACAAGTACACAACCATCACCTGTTGTTACAACAAATCCCTTTTTTGTAACAGCAATCACTTCTCCTACTTTTCCAGCAGTTTGTTCTATTTTTTCTGCTTGCCATATTTTTAGCATTTCCCCATTATAAATAGTATATGCTGTTGGTGCTGGGTCTAAACCATGTACCAAGCAAATGATTTCTTGGCTCTTTTTTGTCCAGTCAATATGACCTGTTTCTTTTGTCAGCATAGGCGCATAGGTCGCTTCTTCTTCCTTTTGTGGTATTCTTTCTAATGTGCCTTTTTCTAGTCCCTCTATTGTTTTTAAAAGTAATTCTGCACCAATAACACACAACTTATCATGAACACTACCATAGGTATCCTCTGGCAATATAGCAATACTCTCTTTTAAAAGCATATCACCTGTATCCATACCTTTCGCCATATACATCGTTGTAACTCCTGTTTCTTTTTCTCCAGTGATAACAGACCA
>CAMXTM010000062.1 GCA_947246775.1 uncultured Clostridium sp.
GAATACAATCGTACAAACACATTCCCTTAGCAAAAAATATGCTCAAAATTATGTTGTTCATGACCTAAATATGGCTGTCAAACAAGGTACAATATATGGCTTTTTAGGGGCAAACGGTGCTGGAAAGTCCACTACTCTTAAAATGCTTTTAGGACTCGTTCATGCTACCAGCGGCGAAATAACTTTATTTGGACAACAATTCAACTCTAAAAATCGTATAGAAATTCTAAAAAATATCGGTTCTCTCATAGAGTCACCCTCTTACTATGGTCATCTAACTGCAAAGGAAAATTTAAAAATATACACTACTATCTTAAATTTACCTGAAAAAAATATTGATGAAGTGTTAAAAATTGTTCGTCTGCAACAGCAGCAAAATAAAAAAACTTCTGCCTATTCTCTGGGCATGAAGCAAAGACTTGGGCTTGCTACAGCACTGTTATCTTTTCCCAAACTGCTTATCCTAGACGAGCCAACAAATGGTCTTGACCCTGCTGGCATACAGGAAATGAGAGAACTGATTCGTTCCCTTTACTTACAATATGGCATGACAATTATTGTTTCGAGCCACCTTTTATCAGAAATCGACCGTCTAGCAGAAGATATTGGCATTATTGCAAATGGAAAAATGGTATATCAAGGCAGTTTAGAACAACTTCACGAAAAAGATAAGTCAAAATCACTAGAAGAAATCTTTTTAGATTTGACTGGAAGGGAGAATAGTCTATGATTCCTTTTTTACTATGCGAATATAAAAAAACAAGAAAAAGATATTTATTTTTGACCGCACTTGTGATTACCGCAGCGCAACTTTGCTGGTCACTTTATGGCAACTATGGTGATACTGTGCTTAAAAATGGCTACATGATGTTTTTATATGAACTGCCACTTGTCAATGCTATCTTTTTTCCCATATTGGCAATCGTAGTATCTTCGAGACTTTGTGACATAGAGCATAAAGGTACTATGCTAAAACAGCTCTGCACCATTATGCCAAAATCAAAACTTTATGATGCAAAATTGTTATATGGGCTGTTTATTATGACAATCTGTATCTTAATTTCTTGGCTAGTTACAATTCTTTTTGGAAAATATATAGGCTTTCGGGATAATTTCCCGCTCAAGCTCTATTTGCTTTATCTTGTTTTTACCCTTTTGCCCTCTGTCGCAATCTATATTTTCCAACATATCCTGTCACTTTGCTTTAAAAATCAAGCCGTATCCTTTTTTGCTGGTGTGATAGGGACTTTTATTGGTGTATTTTCTATGTTTTTGCCCTCTATTCCATGGCTAAGAAAATCAATCCTTTGGGGATATTATGGCAGTTTGCAATTTGTAGGTATGTTTGGCTGGACAAAAGAAACACGTATGAGTACGGTCTATTTTGAAGTGATGGACATTGATTGGCTGTTTTTTGTGATTAGCATTGTTATATGCTTTATTATGTATTTTATAGGTAAAATTCTATTTATCAAAAAGGAGGTTTAACCATGTTTTTGAAACTGCTTAAAATAGAAAAAATGAAATTAAAACGTTCCCCTATTTGGATTGTTTTTGCTGTTATGCCTGTAATTCCTGCACTACTTGGCACACTCAATTATAAAGTCAATATCGAAATTTTAAAAAGTCAATGGTATAGCCTTTGGACACAACACACCCTTTTTACTTGTGATTTCTTTTTGCCTATCTTGATAGGTATTTATTGTTCTTATATTATGAGAATGGAATACAACAACCATAACTGGAATAAAGTGCTTACTATGCCCGTTTCTCGCAGTATGATATTTTTGTCAAAATTAGTTACTGTTTCTTGTATGATATTACTCAGTGAAATATGGATTGCTGTTTTGTTTGTAGTTTCTGGTAAAATAGTAGGCATGACTGACCCTATCCCCATAAAAGATATGATAATTTGGTGTTTATTTGGAACACTTGGTGGTATGGTTATTGTTTCAATACAGCTTTTGCTTTCCCTTTTTATAAAAAGTTTTGCTCTCCCTGTAGGTATCGCTTTTGCTGGTGGTCTGTCAGGGCTAGTATTCCTTGCCAAAAATTTAGGGCATATCTGGTTTTATTCTCTCATGGCTTATGGTATGAACTCAAATGCCCCTCAGCAAATGATAAAAAGCGGCTATTTCCCTTTTGTCGTTATCTGTATCCTATATATTACACTTATTACTTTTATTAGTAATGTCATTCTCTCTAAAAAAGATTTTTAATCATTGAAAAACCCCCAAGAATTAATATTCTTGAGGGCTTTATTTTTAAAAAATTATCTCTTGCTAAATTGTGGTGCGCGTCTAGCTGCTTTCAAGCCATATTTCTTTCTTTCTTTCATTCTTGGGTCACGAGTTAAGTATCCTGCTTTTTTCAAAGCTGGTCTATAATCTGCATCTGCTTCCAACAATGCTCTTGAAATACCATGTCTAATTGCACCTGCTTGACCTGTAAATCCGCCGCCATACACATTTACAAGTACATCAAATTTTGCACTTGTTTCTGTTAATTCTAATGGCTGACGTACAATCAATTTTAATGTTTCCATACCGAAATAATCATCAATATCTCTTTTATTGATTGTTATTTTACCGCTGCCAGGCATTAAATAAACTCTTGCAACGGAAGATTTTCTTCTACCTGTACCATAATATCTAGCTGCTGCCATATTTGCTTCCTCCTCCTATTAAAATTTCAATTCCAATACTTCTGGTTTTTGTGCTGCGTGTGCATGCTCTGGACCAGCATAAACATGAAGTTTACTAAACATTTTTCTACCCAGCGCATTTTTAGGAAGCATACCTTTTACAGCGTGTTTCAGCACTTCTTCTGGTTTTTTCTCTAATTGTTGTTTAAGTGTAATTGTTTTTAAACCGCCAACATATCCACTATGATGTACATATGTTTTTTGGTCTAATTTTTTACCTGTTACAACAACTTTTTCTGCATTGATAACGATGACATAATCACCTGCATCAACATTTGGTGCATACATTGGTTTGTTTTTTCCTCTTAAAACGGTTGCAATTTCAGATGCCAAGCGTCCTAATGTTTTGCCTGTTGCATCTACAACATACCATTTTCTTTCTACATCAGCGATTTTCGCTATGTATGTTGTTCTCATACTCTGTTACCTCCCTTAATATACTTTTTGACTCGTTGACTTTATGCACTGTTGTGGGAAACAACATTACATAATCTCCATTATGCTTTCACATAACTTATTGAGTCCCACTGTGAAACTTATATTTAAAGCCAAAAGGCTCTAAAGTCTTTTATACAACGTTAACTATTATATTACAAAAATTGCACATTGTCAATAAAAAATTTCTAACAATGTCAACCCTTTTGCGGGGGCTGTCATACCTGCCTTTGTTCTATCTTTACTTTCGATAATACCAGCAATATCTTCTACCTTTTTTTTCCCTTTTCCTACCTCTAGCAATGTACCTGCAATAATTCTCACCATATTATACAAAAAGCCATCTCCTGTAATCAAAATTGTTACAAAATTTCCCTGCTTTTGCACAACACAGTCAAATATTGTTCTTACAGTAGACTGTACACTACTTCCTGCCGCACAAAAACATTTAAAGTCATGTTTTCCAATGAAATGCTGTGCTGCCTCATTCATAGCCAGTATATCCAATTTTTCATGAACAAATACACTATTTTTTCTAAAAATAGGATTTACAAAATTATCATTATAAAATGTATAGCAATATGTCTTTTTAACACAATCATATCTTGGGTGAAATTGTGCCTCAACTTCCTCTGCCTTTACCACAACAATATCTTCTGGCAAAAACGAACGGATTGCAAAGGGGATTTTTTCAGTTGGTATTGTTGTTTCTACCTCAATTACTGCCCTTTGTCCCACAGCATGCACACCTGCATCGGTTCTACTTGCTCCAATCACTTCTATATCGTTTTGCCGAAACAACTGTCTACATGCCTTTTCAAGCGTTCCCTCTACTGTTTTTACAGTATCATATTTTTGCTTTTGCCAGCCTGCATAGTCTGTACCATCATAGGCAACTGTCAATAATATCCTTTTTTTCATATTATCACCACACAAAAGGCAATACAGATGCGATACGCAAGGCTATAATCGCTACACAATACAATGCCAATACCATCAGTGCCTTATAATCAGAAGACTTTAACACCATGACATTCATTCTTGTCCTATTTTCATCACCATGATAACATCTTGCTTCCATAGCCATAGCAAGCTCATCTGCTCTACGGAATGATGATATAAACAGTGGTACTAATATTGGTATCAAACTTTTTGCTCTCTGTATTAAATTTCCAGAATCAAAATCAGCACCTCTTGCTTGTTGTGCTTTCATAATTTTATCGGTTTCGTCCAAAAGCGTTGGGATAAAACGCAATGCTATTGTCATCATCATTGCAATTTCATGTGCTGGTACTCCTATTTTTTTAAAAGGACGTAAGATATATTCTATCCCATCTGTTAGTTGTATGGGTGTTGTAGTAAGTGTAAGCACAGAAGAACCTATCACAAGCAATACAATACGAATACACATTTTTACTGCTATCAATATACCCTCTATCGTCACTGTGAATATCTTCCACTCAAAAAGGATATGCTCTCCTCTTGTCATAAAGACATTGATAAATGCTGTAAACAATATAATAATCATTATCCCTTTGATACCCCGAAGCATAAATTTTAAAGGCACTTTTGATGCTCTAATGACTGCTGACAAGCACAATATTACAAAAACATAACCCAAAAATGTATTGACAAAAAACAGCGTCAATATAAACAAAAATGTAATAATCAACTTTACTCTCGCGTCTATGTCATGTATTGGGGATTTGACTGGGTAATACTGCCCTATTGTAATATCTCTAATCATACCGCTTCCCCTCCTTTTATCAAGGCATACAGTGCTTTTACGGCTTCCTCTACCGTATAAATATCTTCAGGCAATGCATAGCCCTTTTCTCTCAATGCAGCAATTACATAGCTAATTTGCGGTGCAGCAAGTCCTATTTTTTCCAACTCTCTTACACGGGCAAATACTTCCTTTGGTGTGCCTGTCATGGCAATTTGCCCCTTTTCCATTACAATCAGCCTATCTGCTAATTTTGCTACATCTTCCATACTATGGGAAACCAATATAATCGTAATGCCTCTTTGCTCATGCAATTTTTTTATCACATACAATATTTCATCTCTACCTTTTGGGTCTAATCCCGCTGTTGGCTCGTCCAATATCAGCACTTCTGGATTCATCGCAAGCACGCCCGCAATCGCAACACGTCTTTTTTGTCCCCCAGACAGCTCAAAAGGCGACTTATCATACACATCTTCACTCAATCCTACAGTTTGCAATGCCTGTTTTACTCTTTCGTCAATTTCTTGTTGTGACAATTTCATATTTGTAGGTCCAAACGCAACATCTTTATACACTGTCATTTCAAAAAGCTGATGCTCTGGATACTGAAACGCAAGCCCTATCCTTTGCCTTACTTCTTTCAATTTTGTTTTATCTTTGTGGATATTTTCCCCATCAAGCAAAATTTCTCCCTTTGTAGGTGATATTGTACCATTGAGATGTTGTATCAATGTAGATTTTCCAGAACCTGTATGTCCAATCAGTCCTATAAATTCCCCTGTCTGTATTTCTGTACTAACATCATTTAAAGCTGTTTTCTCAAATATTGTATCTGCATTATATATATGCGTTAAATGGTTGATTTTAATTGACATATCGCACCTACCATTTCTTCTACTGTCAAAATATCTTCTGGTATTGTAATGCCCATTTTTTTCAGCTCATAAGCTGTTTCTGTTACTTGTGGCACATCTAATCCATAACTTTTTAATGTTTCTACTTGAGGAAATACTTCCTTTGGTGTTCCCTCTAGCACCATATTCCCATCATCTATAATAAACACTTTTTCTGCCTGTACTGCTTCGTCCATATAGTGTGTAATTAGCACAATCGTCATGCCCTCTTGCTGGTTCAACTGCAATATGGTATTCATGACATCTTTTCTACCAACTGGGTCTAACATCGCTGTTGGCTCATCAAACACAATACAATCTGGCTTCATAGCTAGTACACCTGCAATCGCAATCCTTTGTTTTTGTCCTCCAGACAGCTTTGATGGTGTATGTTGTTTATATTCTGACATACCTACAGCAGCCAAAGCGTCATCTACTCTTTTTCGAATCTCAGCAGAGGGTACTCCCATGTTTTCTGGTCCAAACGCAATATCTTCCTCTACTACAGTTGCTACTAATTGATTATCAGGATTTTGAAATACCATACCTGCACTTTGTCTAATATCCCATATCAATTCCTCATTTTGGGTATCATATCCGTTTACCCACAAAACACCCTCTGTTGGCTTTACTAGCGCATTGATATGTTTCGCAAATGTTGATTTTCCAGAGCCATTATGTCCCAATACTGCAACAAAACTGCCCTTTTCAATACTCAAATTGACATTATTCAGCGCTAATATTTTTTCTTCCTTTGTGCCTTTTTCTGTCTCCATTACTTTAATATATTCATAAGACAGATTTTCGGCTTTTATCATTTCCATATTTCCACCGCCTGTTATTATAGTCTATGGCAAAAAATTTGCTCACAGCTAGAAATAGTATAATGTATTCTTCGTTAAAAATCAATCATTTTCATATAAAACTACTATCTATTTCTTTATTTATTAACAACGCAAAAAAACCCTGCAAAAGCAGGGTTTTCTATTATACTAACTCAATAATAACTTCTGGAGCGCCATCGCCTTTTCTCATGCCGATTTTAATGATTCTTGTATAACCACCTTTACGGTCAACATATTTTGGAGCAATCTCATCAAAAAGTTTTGCAGCCATATCTACTTTTTTACTAAGGCTTCTTTTCTTTTTACCATCTTTTGGCACTTCTGTTACGGGATATAACTCACTCAAAATTTTACGTCTTGCGTTCAATCTTGATGGTTTATCTTTTTTAATTGTTTTTTTCTTTTCTTCATAAATTGTTACTTTCTTACCATTTACTACTTCTTTTACTCTTTTTCCATTCGCATCTTTTTTAGCAACTTTTGCCATTACTTCTACTTCTTCAAAGTTGTCTTTTTCTTTTACTGCTAATGTAATCAATTTCTCAGCAATTCTTCTTACTTCTTTTGCTCTTGTTTCTGTTGTTTTGATTCTACCATGATACAACAAATTTGTAACTTGGTTTCTCAAAAGTGCCTTTCTTTGTGATGATGTGCGTCCGAGTTTTCTATAACCTGATGCATGCATAACTTTGTTTCCTCCTTGTTATTGCCTGCAAAACTGACCCCGAAAAAACTGCTCTTTTGGTCTTATGTTCTTTCGTAATTTTGCAGAATACTATTTATCCATCGCTTGGGATAAAGCCAAGCCCAACTTCGCTAATTGATATTGAATTTCCTCTAAAGACCTTTGTTCCAGATATTTCACTTTTATAATGTCTTTTTCTGTTTTATTGGTTAACTCTCCTATTGTGTGAATACCTGCACGTTTTAAGCAATTATAAGAACGAACTTCTAAATCAAGTTCTTCAATACCCATTTTAAGCACATTTTCTTTTTTGCTGTTTTCTTTCATGACATAAAATACATCATTCATCGCTTGGGCGCAAAGCCAAGCCCAATTCTGCCATTTTATTAAGCACTTCTTCCAGTGACTTCCGTCCCAGATTCCTTACTTTCATCATTTCTTCTTCTGTCTTATTTGCCAAGTCCTCTACAGTATTGATACCTGCACGTTTTAAACAGTTATAAGAACGTACAGAAAGGTCAAGCTCCTCAATGCTCATCTCAAGCACTTTCTCTTTTTTGCCTTCCTCTTTTTCTACCATAATCTCTGTATTCTTTGCATTATCAGACAAGTCAATGAAAAGATTCAAATGCTCATTTAATATTTTTGCGCCATAACTTACTGCATCGTCTGGTGCAATTGTTCCATTTGTCCAAACTTCTAACGTCAATTTATCATAGTCGGTAATTTGACCAACACGAGTATTTTCTACCAAAAAATTGACTCTCGTTACTGGTGTAAAAATACTGTCTACAGGAAGCATACCAATAGGCTGGTCTTCTTTTTTATTTTTATCACTGCCAATATAGCCACGTCCCTTATTTATGGTGATTTCCATAGAAAGTCGTGTGTTCGCTCCGCCGCTTAATGTCGCAATGTGATGGTCTGGATTCATAATCTCTATATCACTATCCGCTTTTAAATCAGAACCCTTTACTTCTCCTTCTCCCTCTACATCAATATACGCAATTTTTGGTTCATTGCCTTCGCTATTGTTTTTAATCGCAAGTCCTTTTAAATTTAATATAATTTCTGTTACATCTTCTTTTACTCCTGGAATTACACTAAATTCATGAAGTACACCATCTATTTTTACATTGCTCACCGCTGCACCGGGCAAAGAAGAAAGCAATATCCTTCTTAATGAATTGCCCAAAGTTGTACCATAGCCCCTTTCCAAAGGCTCTACTGTAAATTTACCATATGTTGCGCTTGCTGTTTTATTATCAATTTCAATGCGAGGTTTCTCAAATTCAAACACTCATGCAAACCTCCCTCTTTTATGATAGTTTGCCGCAGAATAACTGCGGCATAATAATTGACTCTTTTTTTTAATTATTTGGAATACAATTCGACGATAAGTGTTTCTTCAACAGGAACATCAATTTGCGCTCTCTGTGGTTTAGACAACACTGTGCCACTTAATGCATCATGGTTTGCAGACAACCATTCTGGTACAATCCTAGAAGATGTTACTTCTAAAACATCTTTATATCTTTGCATTGATTTATATTTTTCTTTGATTTCTATTGTATCGCCAACTTTTACTTGGTATGATGGAATATCTACTGGTTTTCCATTTACCAATACGTGTTTATGTCTCACAATTTGTCTGGATTCTTTTCTTGTTCTTCCATATCCCAAACGGAACATAACATTATCCAATCTTAATTCCAAAATCATAAGCAGGTTCTCACCAGGAATACCTTCCTTTTTCGCAATCTGCTCCGCTTTTGCATAGTATCCTCTAAATTGTTTCTCCAATACACCATATATAAATTTCGCTTTTTGTTTCTCTCTTAACTGCAAACCATATTCACTTAATTTTTTACCAGCTCTTTGGTTCTGTTTTTTAGATTTTTTATCAATTCCCAAAAAGATAGGGTCTAAATTTAATGACCTACATCTCTTTAATACTGGAACTCTATCTCTTGCCATTTTCTATCGCACCTCCTGTTAGCCTTTAGATTATACTCTTCTTCTTTTTGGTGGTCTACAACCATTATGTGGTACAGGTGTTACGTCTTTAATCAATGTTACATCAAGACCA
>CAMXTM010000063.1 GCA_947246775.1 uncultured Clostridium sp.
TCCCAGTAGATGGTGTCATTACAGAGGGATTTTCTGCGGTAGATGAATCTGCACTGACAGGAGAAAGTATTCCTGTAGAAAAAAAGGTTGGCGATATGGTAATTGGGGCAACGGTCAATAAAACAGGATATTTTCAGTTTCAGGCGGAAAAAGTCGGCAATGATACGACGCTTTCCCAAATTATACAGCTAGTTGAAGAAGCGAGTGCCTCAAAAGCACCGATTGCAAAATTGGCGGATAAAGTTAGTGGTATTTTTGTACCAGTTGTTATTACAATAGCGGCGCTTACAGTAGCAATTTGGCTATTTTTAGGTTATCCGTTTAGTTTTGCACTTTCGATTGGCATTGCGGTGCTTGTTATTTCTTGCCCTTGTGCCTTGGGGCTTGCTACACCAACTGCAATTATGGTAGGAACTGGAAAAGGTGCAGAAAATGGTATTTTAATCAAGTCCGCAGAAAGTTTGGAAATTGCACACGAAATTGATACCATTGTATTAGATAAAACAGGTACAGTCACAGAGGGAAAACCAAAAGTAACAGATGTAATATTAGCAGAGGGCATTTTTGAAAATAAGTTGTTAAGAAATGCCTTTGCCGTAGAACAGCTTTCAGAGCATCCACTTTCTGAAGCGATTGTCAATTATGTAAAGCAAAAAAATGTTTCAGCACAAAATGGTGAAAATTTTAGAGCAATTGCAGGACAAGGCGTCAAGGCAGATGTTTCTGGCAAAGAAGTGATTGCAGGTAATTTAAAAATGATGCAGCAAGAGGGCATTGCAGAAAATGCAATTTTTGAAAAGGGAGAAAAACTAGCAGAAGAAGGCAAAACACCACTTTATTTTGCAGAAGATAAAAAATTGCTCGGTGTCATAGCGGTAGCAGACGTTGTAAAACCAACTAGCAAACAAGCAATTGCAGAATTTCTAAAAATGGGCATTGACGTGGTTATGCTGACAGGAGATAATAAACGTACAGCGCAGGCAATCGGCAAACAAATGAATTTGACAAAAGTCATAGCAGAAGTGTTACCGCAGGATAAAGAAAAAGAAGTTAGAAGAATCCAAGAGCAAGGAAAAAAAGTAGCGATGGTAGGCGATGGCATCAATGACGCACCTGCTTTAGCAAGGGCAGATGTTGGTGTTGCGATAGGCGCAGGCACAGATGTTGCGATAGAGTCAGCGGATATTGTGCTTATGAAAAGCGATTTGCTAGATGGTGTTGCAGCAATTCAGTTGAGCCGTGCGGTTATCCGAAATATCAAACAAAATTTGTTTTGGGCATTTTTCTATAATGTAATTGGTATTCCACTTGCGGCAGGATTGTTTTATACTACACTAGGCTGGAAGTTAAATCCGATGTTTGCAGCAGCAGCAATGAGTTGTAGCTCTGTGTTTGTGGTTACAAATGCTTTACGTTTAAAATTGTTTCAGCCCGACTTTAAAAAGGGAAAAACAATACAAAATAATACTGTAGTAGAACAAAATCAAAAAGAAAATCAGGAGGAAATCAAAATGAAAAAAGTATTGACCATTGAAGGTATGATGTGTGGACATTGCACAGGTAGAGTACAAGAGGCATTAAATGCACTGGAGGGAGTCAAAGCAGAAGTGAGCCTTGATGACAAAACAGCAACGGTAACCGCAGCAGAAGAAATTGCAGAAGAATTGCTTGTCAAAGCAGTAACAGATGCAGGCTATACTGTTGTTGATGTACAGTAAAGGGCAAATCCTATGAAAGCAGACCAAAAACAAATTGTACGACTGCTTAAAACAGCAAGAGGACAGTTAGACGGTATTTTAAAAATGGTGGAAGATGACCGCTATTGCGTGGATATTTCTAACCAAATTATGGCAACAGATGCCATATTGCGCAAAGCAAATAAAGAAATCTTGCGTGCGCATATGAAATGTTGCGTCAAAGATGCCTTACAAACAGGGCAGGAAGATAAAAAAATAGATGAATTGATAGATATGATAGACAAAATGAAATAACAAAAAAGGGTTTCTTTTATCAAGAAGCCCTTTTTTTATTATAAAAATAAACTACTTATTATATTGACTGCGACACAGATAATAACACCTACTATAGTTGGCAGAAAAAAAGAAACTGCTGTCCATTTTACACTTTTGGTTTCTTTGGCGATAGTCCAAAGTGTTGTGGCACAGGGAAAGTGATTAAGTGAAAATAGGATTGCACAAAGTGCAGTGATTGTTGTCCAACCATTGTTTGTCAAAATTTGTCCTAGCTCAGCCATGCCAGAACTCTCTACAAGCATACCACTTTGGCTGTAAAACATAAGTAATATTGGTATTACAATTTCATTTGCAGGGATACCCAATAAAAACGCTGCTAAAATTGCACCACTTAATCCCATCACACTACCTAATGGTTCTAATAGATTGGCAAACAGACCTAATAGTGTTACATCTCCTACTGCTATATTTTGTAATATCCATATCAGTGCGCCTGCTGGTATAGAAACGGAAATTGCCCTACCCAATACAAAAATTGTTCTATCCATAATACTTCTTACAATGACTTTGCCAAACTGTGGTTTCCGATAAGGTGGCAACTCTAAGGTAAAAGAGGAGTCCACTCCTTTTAAAATAGTTGTGCCTAATATACTTGAGATAAATAAGGTAATGGCAACGGAAAGCAGTAGCACTAATATGACAAACATTCCTGCTAAAAAGGGATTACCACCTGCAAAAAAAACACTGGCAAGCATAATAATAGTTGGGAAAGCGCAACCATTTTTAGGGAAAATTATTTTTCTACCATAGCAGATAACACTTGTTTTAGATTTTTAATATTTTTGTTATAAATTTTTTGCTCTCCTGTAATTGTGCAAGTGTAATAGGCATTGTCTGTTTCTGCCAGTACACAAAATGCCTTTGCGACTGTATTGTCATTAGATTTTGACTGCACTTCTTCTGCAATAACATTTTTCATATTTGCCATGCTGTAGTCTACTTCATCTACTTCTCCTGTAGTGTATAGTGTTGATACAATTGAATTTGTTTTATAAAAATGCTCAAATTTTTGCAAAGAATCTAGTCCCATAGTGTCTTCTGCCACTTCTCTGTCATATTGTTGTATGGATATAATAATATCCCTTTGCTCATTGGAGTATAATACAAGAATATCCCCATTGGTAATATTTGTGTCCTGTATCCATGTTGAAGGGAGAGTAATACTGTAATTTCCGCTTGCACTGGTATATTCTACGGTAGATTTTCCATCACTACAACCTGTTGCAACTAACAACATCACAATCATTATCACTACTTTTATCATATATTTCATATTAGCCCCCATTTCATATTATTTTTTATTTTTCTATAAAAAAAAGCCACCCTCACATAATCTTCCTACAGATTTGAGGTGACTTTTTCACATCACATCAAAGAAGGTGAACCGCTTATTTGTCCTTTGCAGAGAGCAGCGGTTTCCTGCTTGTTTTTATTATAGCACAAAAAATAAAATTGTAAATATAAAATGCAAAGACTTGCAAAAAGCATTTTATTTGTTGAAATGTGTCCGTTGATGTGATATGATAACTGTTACTTTTGTTTTTAGCTGGTAACTTTCTGCTAGCATTACTCACTTTCGTTTACATGATTAACAAACGAAAATAAAGTAAATTAAAAAGCCACCCATACATAATCTTCCCACAGATTTGAGGTGGCTTTTTCCATATCAAATCAAAGGAGGTGAACCGCTCATCTGCCCTTTCGCAGAGGGCGGCGGTTTCCTACTTATTTTTATTATAGCACAAAAAATAAAATTGTAAATATAAAATGCAAAGACTTGCAAAAAGCATTTTATTTGTTGAAATGTGTCCGTTGATGTGATATGATAACTGTTACTTTTGTTTTTAGCTGGTAACTTTCTGCTAGCATTACTCACTTTCGTTTACATGATTAACAAACGAAAATAAAGTAAATTAAAAAGCCACCCATACATAATCTTCCCACAGATTTGAGGTGGCTTTTTCCATATCAAATCAAAGGAGGTGAACCGCTCATCTGCCCTTTCGCAGAGGGCGGCGGTTTCCTACTTATTTTTATTATAGCACAAAAAATAAAATTGTAAATGATAAAATTAAATTTAGTATTGCGATTATTTGCCAACAAATAGTAATTTATCTTAAATTTGATACAAAATTTTGGGTTTTAGTGATTTTATAAACATCATATTCAAATACATTTCTATACACTCTCCGCATAAATATATGCTGTCATCAAATACAGTATAAATTCTACCGTTTCTATCAACAAAAGAAATGCCATCTGGAGCAACTGTGCCAATTGGAAATATCATTTCTCCGACCACATTTTTTATTGTTTTAATATCCAAAATAATTTCATTATCTTTTGCAGCAAATAGTGCATCAAATGCAAAGGTTGCGCCAGAATATTTTTCAGCTTGATTTTCCATATGAAGTTCTTTGAGGATTTGAAAGTAATTTTCACAAGAAGTTTTTATATTAGCTGCAAAATCTGGAGAAGTTTCTTGCCTTTCTTTTTTCCTTAATTCTATCATTTTTTGATAAGTAAGTGGTGCATACTCAAAAAAACATAATCCGCCTAATTCACAAATAATATGCCTTGCAATTCCAAATGGTTGGTACCCATATTTTTCAATTTCTGTAATCCAATTATCACTATTGTTAAATTGACGTCCAGCATACCAGCCATTTTTTTTAATCAGTTTCAATACATATTTATCTAATAATTTTATGTTCATAATGAAATTTACCTTTACAAATTTCCGATTTATGGCTTTGATTATAGCATAGTTAATTTTGTATTTCAATCTATAGTTAATAAAATCACTAAAGTTATATTATAAAAATATTTATTTTAATAGTGATTTTTGTTGTATAAAAATTTGCGTATGATGAAAAAATATTGTAGAATAGTGTAAATATCGTTCTCTTTTTTTTAAAAAAGAGGGAGTTTGCAAAAGCAAACTCTTTGTCACTTGACTACGAAAAAAGAGAATATTAGTTTATTGTAGTATTTTTAGGAGGATAGTCATGAAGCAAAATAATATAATGTTGTCTATTTGTATGATTGTAAAAAATGAGCAGAGATGTCTGGAAAGATGTTTAAAATCTTTAAAACCGTTGAGGGAACAATTAAGTTGTGAAGTGATTGTAACAGATACTGGTTCTACAGATAATTCTGTAGAAATTGCTAAAAAATATACAGATAAAGTATTGCATTTTGAGTGGTGTAACGATTTTTCCGCAGCAAGAAATTATGGAATAGAGCAAGCGCAAGGCGAATGGGTTATGGTTATGGACGCAGATGAGGAATTAGTAGAAGAAGTATCCCATTTGGTTGCGTTTTTTAATAGTGAGGAAAAATACCAATATACAGGAGCATTTTGTAAAATGAAAAACTGTTTTGATGCAGAAACTTGCAACAGAATAGAAAGTTTAAAAGAGTATAAAGGGAATGCGTCTGACTTTTTGGCGTATAGAATATTTCGCAGAGATTTAAACCCTAGATATGTGGGCATTATCCATGAATATATGCCCTATAGAGACCCAGTGTATACAATAGATACAACTACATTATATCATGATGGCTATGCTTTTGAAGATGAGTCAAAACGAAAACAAAAGAAAATGAGAAATGCCTCCTTGCTGGAAAAGGCAATTAAACAAAATTTACATGATTTGAGAGCAGTTGTGCATATTTTAGTAGAAGAAGATGTCATCAATAGAGAAGTCTATAAAAATCTGATATTGCTGACAGAAGACCTGATGTATAAAGACTTGAATAATTTGTTTACACCAAATGCCTTTGTCAAAGTAGCACGCTATTATGATAAAAATGATGACAAACAAAAAGCATTAAAAATTTGTCAAGACTATGTAAAAATATTTACAGGAGAAAATAAAAGTAGTAAATATCAAACATATGAAATAGATATCCGTTTTGTGCAAGCAAATGCCTTATTCAGACAAAGACAGTATCGCCCTGCATTAAAAATGATAGAAAAATATATGGAACTGATGGACAAATATGAAAAAGGGGAAATGGATTTAGAACTTTTAAGAACAGGCTCACTTGGTTTTGCTAGTCAAAATAATAAAGAGTTTATGCAGTATCTTCAAGTAAGATGTTATATAGAATTAAAGCAAATGAAACAAGCAGGAGAAATCATACAAAAAGTCAATTTAAAAGAGGCTACACCAAAAGGAATGTATAATTTTTATTGGCTGATTGTAAGACTCAGCAATCAAAAAGAGGCAAATATTTCATTATCATACTACTATAATATACTTTTAGAACTGATGAAAAGTGAAATACCAAGCCAAGCAAAGTCAGCAAAAGATGCTCATGATATGATACATTCTTATATTGTCAATGCTACTTTAGAGGAACGCAATATGCTGTTAGAGCAAATTACTTCTTCTGAAAAAGAAAAAGAAGAATTACTTGCCAAAATAGAGCAGGAAGAAAAAGAAAGAAAACAAAAATTTGAGAAAATGGTAACAAATATTAAGGCGACAATACGGAGTTTGATGGCAGAAAATACGATGAAGAATAAAGCATTAGATTTAGCAAAAAAATTGCAGACACTTGTGCCAGAAGATGAAGAAGTAAAAAAATTTGTAAATGAATTAAATAAGTGATATGATGATGTTGCGAAAAGGAAGTGATACAAGTGAATGAAAAATTATTTCAACTATTAGAAAAGGCAAAAGAAGATAAAATATTAAGACAACAACTTTTAGATACAAGAGAGCAAAAAGACCCAGCGCTTGCATTTTGCCAGCTTGCTACAGAAAATGGTTTTGCCATTACAGTTGGAGAACTATTTGCAGAAGGAGAAGAATATTGTTCTAATCTGTTAAAAAGCTGCAATGGGGGCGCTACATACCCAAGAGAGGGCTGGGACGACTGCTACGAAATGTTTTTTGCATCATTAGAAAGAATTAAGTAAAAAAGAATAAAATAAATTCTGTTAAGTAAAAAGAAGCAGTATTTTGATTACTGCTTCTTTTTTTATGTTATTCAGACCATTGAAAAGTATCTACTATATTTTTTGCTATAGCGTCAACTTCTTCTGTATTACCATCGTATACACTTTCATAAACCATAACGTATTTTTTATCACCAACAATATAATATTGTGTTGCATTTAGAGTTGTGTCATTTTCTGTAATGGAAAAGGTAAAAGTATATAGTACATAATCGTTTGCAGTAAAACTACCGCTGCCGTTTAATTGTGTATCTTTTGGAAGTTGCATTACAAGTTGGTTAACAATTGCTTGCCGAAATGAAATATGGTCATCAGCACTATATTTATTTGTACCCATATTTACAGAAATATTATTTGGTAGTTGTTGGTCTTCTGTTCCATCTGCTACATAAAAGAACTTGCCTGATGTAGAATATTTTGTACTCTCTATCCAACCTGTTGGAACGGTATATGTACCGAATGATTTTGTATAAGTTGTGCCATTTTCATCTGTAACAACACTTTCTTCTTGTTCTGTGTCATTTTCTGTACTTTCTGTATTATTTTCTTGTTCTGTATCATTTTCTTCTGTTGTATTTTGTTCTACTTCCTCAGCAACATTAGATTGCTGTGGTGTAGTTTGTTGTGTGCAAGATGTCAAACAAAAAACAGACATTAGTAACAATGCGATATATTTTTTCATAATATGCCCCCTCTATTGATACAATATATGATTTTATTTTCCATTTCATATGATACAATATTGAAAATAAAAAAGCAATCAATAAAGAGACATTTTACTTTTTGTATAAAATAAAATGTCTCAAAATGTTATCTTTTAATAAAATGTTTGTCATAGTGTATTGAAAGCCAGCGTAGAACTTCATTGACATTATTTTGCTTGATATTGGAAAGTATCATTTGATGTTCTTCTATACTTTTTTGACAGTCTCTTAGTCCTTGCTGGTTATTGTGTAATATCATTAAGTAAAATACATCTTCTATTCTTTCATAAATAGAAAGAAAATATTTGTTTTGAGAAGCAGATATAATACTTTTGTCAAAAAGAATAGACTGTTGCACTAATTCATGAAAATTGTGCGAGTCTAAAGCATTGTGTTGTAAGGTAATATGACGTTCCATCTGTTGTACAATTTCTCCTGTTTTGCCTGATTCTACGCAGAGTAGATAGCCTCCACGCAACATAGCACAAATGGTTTGCGCAATTTCTACAAAACTTTCTTCTGTAAAAGAAATCACTTTAGCACCATTGTTTGGTATTGTTACAATCAGCCCGTCCCTTGCTAAAAGCATGAGTGCTTCTCTTATAGGAGAATTGCTAACTTGTAGCTCTACTGCTAAAGCATCAATATTGATTTTTTCTCCCAACTGATATTGCTGATGAAGTATTTTATGTTTAATCACATTATAAACCTGTTCTTTTATTGTAGTTCTGCTGACTGCACCCATTTTAAATCGCTCCTCATTATAGTATCAATATATGGTGATTGGATTATATACTATTTTAAAAAAACTGTCAAAGAAATTATTCAAAAAATGGGACATTTTGACATTATACACAAAATAATACAGATTTCGTTGTAGTGAATTTTAAGAAAGTCTTTTTTTGCTTGGTATAAATATGCCAATAATACCAGCAATTATAACAGGAACAAGCCAAGCAAAACCAAATTTTGCAAAAGGAAGATATTGTAAAAAATCAATTTGAATCATATCTAAAAATCCCATTATAATCGCCATGTATGCAGCACATTTGAATATATTGTCATTTTTAATGTAATTGGTAAAGGTAGAAAGTACAATCATAGTCACTACAGTAGGATAGAGCAAATTTAATATTGGTACAGAAAAGTTAACGATTGCTGTTACACCAAAATTAGAAATAATTGTACTAAAGATACAAACAACCGCAACAACCCAGCTATATTTTAATTTGTTTTTTGTCATAGAAGAAAAATATTGTGCTGTAGACGAAGTTAAACCGATTGCAGTCGTTAAGCAAGCTAAAATAACAATAATTGCTAATACAATTTGACCTATTTTACCAAATAATGCCACTGTAATATGCACAAGTAAAGTAGTTTGAGCAATAGAGGCATCATAATTTTTGGAAACTGTGCCACCTAAAAAACAAAGACCACCATATACTATCAATAGTGCAATGCCTGCAATAATACCAGAAAATGTTGCTACCTTTACACGAGCATTTTTTTCACCATATCCTTTTTGTATGATTGTTGCCATAACAAGGATTGCAACGACAGTACCACCCATAGCGTCAAGTGTTTGATAACCCTGCATGAGTCCCTCAGCAAAAACAGTATCTATTTTTGGAATAGGAGAAAAATCGCCTAAAGGAGAAAGAAATCCT
>CAMXTM010000064.1 GCA_947246775.1 uncultured Clostridium sp.
CCTTTGCTTCCTGTGGCAAATCTTTAAATGGTGTATCTAACGAAAATTGATATTTTTCCGAAAGTGCTTTAAAAAGTGTTCTAACCATACTATCTTTACTATTTCCTACAGATTGATAACCAGGTGCTACAATCGCTCCCTGCAATATACTCAAGTCTTGGTTTGGCACAATCAAATCTACATCAAACTTCATCTGCATACCTAATCCTGTACAAACTGGGCAAGCTCCTGCTGGATTATTAAACGAAAATAATCTTGGTTCTATTTCTGATAAATTGATTCCGCAATCAGGACAAGAAAAATTTTGACTGAATACTAGCTCTTGTTCCCCTGTATTTACATCAACAATAATCAATCCCCCTGACAATGCTGAAACAGTTTCTAATGATTCTGTTAATCTTTTTTGCATATCCTCTTTGACTACTAGTCTATCTACTACAATTTCAATATGATGTTTTTTATTTTTTTCTAGCTTAATTTCTTCTGATAATTCATATAATATACCATCTATTCTTACTCTGACATATCCGCTTTTTTTAGCATCTTCTAATATTTTAATATGTTCACCTTTTCTACCTCTTACAACTGGTGCTAACAACTGCAATTTAGAACGTTCAGGCAACGCCATAATTTGGTCAGCAATTTGGTCTATAGTTTGTTTTTTAATTTCTTTTCCACACTTTGGACAATGGGGAATACCAATTCTAGCATAAAGTAATCTTAAGTAGTCATAAATTTCTGTCACTGTTCCTACTGTAGAACGTGGATTATGACTTGTCGTCTTTTGGTCAATCGATATTGCTGGTGAAAGTCCCTCTATATATTCTACATCTGGTTTTTCCATCTGTCCTAAAAATTGCCTTGCATAAGATGACAACGATTCTACATATCTTCTTTGTCCCTCTGCATAAATGGTATCAAAAGCTAATGATGACTTTCCTGAACCACTCACTCCTGTAAATACTACAAATTTATCTCTTGGTATTGTTAAATTGACATTTTTTAAATTATGTTCTTTTGCTCCTCTTATTACAATTTCATTTTTAGACATATTATTTTTCTCCTTTTCCATTAGCCCTGTTCTATAGCCTTTTTTAATTCTGTTATTTTATCTCGCAACTCTGCTGCCCGTTCAAACTGCAAATCTGTTGCTGCTCTTTTCATCTCTTTATCTAATTTTTGTATCTCTTTTTTCAGTTCTTCTATACTCATAGATTCTGGGTCTTTATCAAATCCAAATTTATTCTTTTCTTCTACTGCTTTTGTAGCCTGTATAATATCATACACTTTTTTCTCTATTGTCTTTGGTATAATGCCATGTTCTTCATTATATTGTTGCTGTATTTTTCTTCTTCTCTCTGTTTCTGTAACAGCTTTCCTCATACTCTCTGTTATCACATCTGCATATAATATGACTCTACCCTCTGCATTTCTTGCAGCTCGTCCTATTGTTTGTATCAATGATGTTTCAGAACGCAAAAATCCCTCTTTATCTGCATCTAATATTGCTACAAGCGACACTTCTGGTATATCAAGTCCTTCTCTCAACAAATTGATTCCAACCAGTACATCAAATTCATTCATTCTCAAATCTCTTATAATTTCCAATCTTTCCAGTGTATCAATATCAGAATGTAAATACCTTACTCTAATATCTGCTTCTTTTAAATAGTCTGTTAACCGTTCTGCCATTTTTTTCGTTAATGTAGTAATCAGCACTTTTTGATTTTTTACTATCGTTTTTTGTACTTCCACTATCAAATCGTCTATTTGCCCCTCTACGGGCTTTATTACTACTTCTGGGTCTAATAGCCCTGTTGGTCTAATTAATTGCTCTGCTGTCTGTTGTGAGTGCTTCTTTTCATATACAGAGGGTGTTGCAGACACAAAAAGAATTTGATTGATATGATTTTCAAATTCCTCAAAACGCAAAGGTCTATTATCTAATGCAGACGGCAAACGAAATCCATACTCTACTAAGGTCGTTTTTCTTGACTTATCTCCCTCATACATTCCTCTAATTTGTGGTATAGACACATGGGATTCATCTGCTATAATCAAAAAATCATTATCAAAAAAGTCTATCAAAGTATTTGGTGTCGCTCCTGCTTCTCTCAATGACAAATGTCTTGAATAATTTTCTATTCCAGAACAAAATCCCATTTCTTTCATCATCTCAACATCATAATGTGTTCTTTCCTGCAAACGCTGTGTCTCTAACAGTTTATGCTGTCTTTTTAACTGCTCTAATCTTTGTTCCAACTCTTGTTCTATCCTCGCTATCGCAATTTCTAGTTTATCCGCAGGTGTTACATAGTGCGATGCAGGAAATATCGCAACATGACTTCTTGTTCCCAATATTTTGCCCGTTAACACATCAATTTCTGTAATCCTATCTATTTCATCTCCAAAAAATTCTACTCTGATTGCACGCTCACTACTCGCTACAGGAAATATTTCTACTACATCTCCTCTAACTCGAAACGTTCCTCTCTCAAAACTAACATCATTTCGATTATACTGCATCTCTATTAGCTTTTTTAATACATCATCTCTATCTTTTATCATACCAGGTCGGAGTGAAAGCATCATTTCTTTATAGCTTTCAGGGTCACCTAAACCATAAATACAAGACACACTTGCTACAATCAATACATCTTTTCTTTCCAATAATGCTGCTGTGGCAGAATGGCGCAGTTTATCAATTTCATCATTGATAGCAGAATCTTTTTCAATATAAGTATCTGTACTTGGTACATATGCTTCTGGCTGATAATAGTCATAATAACTAACAAAATATTCTACTGCATTATTAGGAAATAACTCCTTAAATTCACTATAGAGTTGCGCAGCTAATGTTTTATTATGTGCAATGACAAGTGTTGGCTTTTGTAATCGTTCAATTATATTTGCCATAGTAAATGTTTTTCCAGAACCCGTTACTCCCAACAATGTCTGATATTTCAGCCCTTTTTGAAATCCTTCTACTAACTTTTCTATTGCTTGAGGTTGGTCACCTGTTGGTTTATATTTTGATTCTATTTGAAATTTTTCCATATCACTCGCCTCCCAAAAATTACAATCGTATTAGAAACATTTTTCATCAATCCATTAGTTAATTTTGTTCACATCATTTTTCTTATTACTTATGTGTGTGTTATTTTATCACACATACACCAAAAAGTACACAAAAATAGAACAAATATTCTTATTTTTTAAAAAACAAAAGGCTCAATATAAAACTATATTGAACCTTTCTTGAATCTTTCACTATTACTAAAAATACGCTTTCATCTTTTTTAGTGCATCTTGTGCTGCCGCTTGTTCTGCCTCTTTTTTACTCTTTCCAGAACCTTTTCCTAATATCCTATTCATATGATGTACCTCTGCCACAAACGATTTACTATGGTCTGGACCTGTTTCCCCTACTATAACATACTGTATAGGATATTTACTTTCCTTTTGTATTACTTCCTGCAAATGTGTTTTACAATCTTTCATTTTAAAGCTATTTTTTGTTTCTTGTATCTCTTTTTCCATAAAACTTAGAATATACTTTGTCACACTTTCCATACCGCCATCTATACAAATTGCCCCTATGACAGCCTCGAAAGTATCCGCCAGTATGGAATCTCTATTCCTTCCTCCTGTGCTTTCCTCTCCTCTGCCCAAAAAAAGATATGTTCCAAGCTCCAATTGTCTTGCTAATTTTGCCAGAGAACCCTCACACACAACGCTTGCTCTCAGCTTTGTCAATTCTCCCTCTGGCATTTCGGGATACATACGATACATATACTCACTGACTACCATGTCTAATACAGCATCTCCTAAAAATTCTAAACGCTCATTATTTTCATGATTTCCTTTCTTTTTTTCATTCGCAAAAGAACTATGAGTAAATGCTAACAGTAATATCCCTTCGTCTGAAAATGTATAACCTATTTTTTTCTCAAAATCGTCTAATTGTTGTATGTCCATATTATTTCTCCACTGCCGCTTTGATGTATTCTATTGCATCTCCTACGGTTTTTAATTTTTCTGCTTCCTCGTTGTCAAATTCAATCTCAAATTCTTCCTCCAATGCTGAAATGATTTGGAATAAATCAAGAGAATCTGCCCCTAAATCCGCTAATACAGTATCCTCATCTAATTCTGTTGCAGAAATGCCTAGTTGTTCTCCAATGATTTCTATTACCTTGGATTCTTCCATAAAAATTACCTCCCAAATGATAGAAAACAGTTTTCTATTTTTTATTTTTTTATTTTTTATGTCACAAGTCTATTACTACACTAGCAAATATATACCACTTTATTGATAGTATACACAGACTTATGCGATACACCAAATACATCTATATTAATGTATGTATGGTGCTATTTTTTATAATATACTCCAAAACAATCATTTTGTCAGCATTAATTTGATAAAATTACTATAAATTCAAAAATTTATATCTTTTCTCCTATTTTTGAAACAATATCCGCTTCCGCAAACAGCACACATTGCTTTATCGCATTTTTAATCGCTTTTGCATTAGAACTACCATGCGCTTTTACTACAAGTGATTTTAATCCCAAAAATGGTGCGCCCCCTACTTCATCTGCATCTAATTTCTTTTTAATATTTCCCAACGGTTTTTTCAGTGCAGCCGCAGCAAGTTTATAATGTCCCACTGTGATTTCTTCTTTTATAATGCCCAAAAGTGCCATACTCAATCCCTCTGACAACTTCAATATTGTATTTCCTACAAAACCATCACACACAACAATATCTGCTTGTCCAAAAGGAATTTCCCTTGGCTCTATATTTCCTATAAAATTAATATCACTTTGCTCCAGCAACTCATATGCTTCTTTTGTTAGTGCATTTCCTTTTTCCTTTTCTGCTCCTATATTGACGATTGCTACTTTGGGATTTTTAATATCAAACATATTTTCTACATAGATAGAACTCATTTTTGCAAACTGTTCCAAATATTTTGCTTTACAATCTACATTTGCTCCACTATCTACCAAAAATGTAAAGCCTTTTTTTGTAGGCAAACAAGTCCCCAATACAGGACGCTCTACCCCTTTTATCCGCCCTACAATAAACAATGCACCTGTAAGCAATGCACCTGTACTGCCTGCCGAAACAAATGCATCTGCTTTACTTTCTTTTACCAAATTTAATCCTACTACCATGGAAGAATCTTTTTTACTTCTAATTGCTTTTGTAGGTGATTCCTCTGTAGTAATTACTTCTGTCGCTTCTACAATATCTATTTTACTTTTATCATAACTATATTTTGCTAATTCCGCTTCTATGACCTGTTTTTGTCCTACCAGTACAACATGTGCATTTATCTCATTTACACTATCTACAGCGCCTTTTACTATCTCTACTGGTGCATTATCTCCGCCCATAGCATCTACTGCAATTTTAATATGATTTTGCAAAAAAATTCACCTCATTTATATAAAACACAAAAGACAGCAATATCGCTGTCTTTCGTTATTATTTCATCATCTTTCGTTATTAGTCTACACTAATAACAGTCTTTTTGTTATAAGAACCACAAGCCTTACAAGCACGGTGAGGTACCATCAATTCACCACATTTACTGCATTTTACTAAATTTGGTGTTGCAATTTTCCATGATTGGGCTTTTCTTTTATCCCTTTTTGATTTAGATACTCGTCCTTTTGGTACAGCCATTTCTACACCTCCTCATCATCAACAAGAAAAAGCGTACGCAAACTTTCTAGTCTAGGGTCAAACTCTGTATGGTCACAGTTACATTCTCCCTGATTTAAGTTTTTACCGCATTTTGTACACAATCCTTTACAGTCGTCTTTACAAACAACTTTCATGGGCAAACTTTCCAATATACTCCTCTGTATCACATCAGTGAAATCAATTTGATCATCACAAAAAGTTTCCGCTTCTTTTTCATTTTCTCGCTCTATACTGCCTGCTTGATAAAACATTTCGTTTACATTAAATTGAATTGGTACTTTTACTGTCTCCAAGCAGCGGCTACACAAAAATTCTGCTTCTGTATTTCCTTCTGCTTCAAACAGGATTCCCTTTTTGGTATTTGTTAAAATACCTTTTACCTCAACAGGCTCTGAAAAACACACAACGTCAGGATAACCTGTAGTATTTTCTATCTTTTCAGAAAAAGACACTTCCATGCTTTCGCCTATTTTGCCTATTATCTGAGAAATAGTCAGTATCACTCACATCACCCCATAGTCGTACCTAAAGTATTATACAAAAAGGCATATTATTTGTCAAGCAACTCTTTTGTATCTCTTGCAATCATCAATTCTTCATTTGTTGGTATCACAAGCACTCTAATACGAGAATCTGGTGCAGAAATTTCAATTGCTTTACCTCTTAAACTATTATTGTAGGAATCAATATGAACGCCTAAGAATGACAAGTAGTCACAAATCAAACGTCTGATAGAACCAGAGTTTTCTCCTAATCCTGCTGTAAATACAATCGCATCTACACCATTCATAGCTGCTGCATATTCACCAATATATTTTGCTACACGATAAGCAAATATATCTAATGCTGCTTCTGCTCTTACATTTCCCTCATCTCTTGCGCCCTCAATATCTCTAAAGTCACTAGAAACACCAGAAATACCAAGTACACCAGATTTTTTATTTAATATATTATCCATTTCTGCTGGTGTTAAATTCTCTTTTTCCATCAAAAATGTAATTACTGCTGCGTCTACGTCGCCTGCACGTGTTCCCATTACAAGTCCCTCTAATGGTGTAAAGCCCATAGATGTATCAATAGATTTTCCATTTCTTACTGCACAAATGCTACCACCATTTCCTAAGTGGCAAGTAATAATCTTTGATTCTTCGATTGGTCTATTTATCATATTTGCTGCTTCTTGTGCTACAAATTTATGGCTTGTACCATGGAAACCATATCTTCTAATTTTATATTTTTCATAGTATTCATATGGCAATGCATACAAAAATGCTCTCTCTGGCATTGTCTGATGGAATGCTGTATCAAATACTGCTACCTGTGGCACACCTGGCATAATTTTCTCACAAGCGTCAATACCGATTAAATTTGCTGGATTATGAAGTGGTGCTAATTCACAGCATTTTTGTATTGCTTGTTTTACTTCTGGTGTAATGATAACGGATTTTGCAAAATACTCTCCACCATGTACCACTCTATGTCCTACTGCGTTAATCTCTTTGACATTAGATACTACACCATGACTTGCATCTAAAAGTGCGTCAATTACCATTTTTACTGCTACTGTATGGTCTTCCATATAGTCATTAAATATTACATCATCTTTTCCTGCTGGCTGATGTTTTAATTTTGAACCCTCAATACCAATTCTTTCACAAAGACCTTTTGCCAAAACAGCTTCTGTATCACTATCAATTAACTGATATTTTAATGAGGAACTACCACAGTTTAAAACAAGTATTTTCATTATTTTTTCTCTCCTTCAATACATTACAACTCTATCTACCCTTTACCTTTTTTTATTGCATTTGTGCTTGTATTGCTGTAATCGCAATGACACCAACAATATCTTCTGCTGAGCAGCCTCTGGAAAGGTCATTTACTGGTTTTGCAATACCTTGCAATATTGGACCATATGCTTCTGCGCCTGCCAATCTTTGTACCAATTTATAACCAATATTTCCAGCGTCCAAGTCAGGGAATACTAATACATTTGCTTTTCCTGCAACAGAGCTATCAGGTGCTTTTTGTGAACCAATTTCTGGCACAATTGCTGCGTCTAATTGCAATTCTCCATCTACTTTCAAATTAGGATATTTTTCTTTTGCAATACGCACACCCTCTACTACCTTGTCCACATCAGCGTGTTTTGCACTACCTTTTGAAGAATGAGAAAGCATAGCAATTTTTGCTTCTGCATCTACAAATGTTTCAAATGATTTTGCAGAACTTGCTGCAATACCTGCCAACTCTGCTGAAGTTGGATTTTGATTTAATCCGCAGTCTGCAAACAAAAATACACCATCTGCTCCATATGTTTTATCTGGGCATACCATCATAAAAAATGCGGAAACCAAATCTGCACTTGGGTCTGTTTTTAATATTTGCAATGCTGGACGCAATACATTTGCTGTTGCATGAATTGCTCCAGACACCATACCATCTGCAACACCCAATTTTACAAGCATAACACCGAAAAACAGTGGGTCTTCCAACATTTTTCTTGCGTCATCTGCTGTAATACCTTTGCTCTTTCTAATCTCTACTAATGTGTTTACTACTTCGTCCATTCTGTCATAATTATCTGGGTCTATAAAGGTTGCTTTTGACAAGTCACAACCTTGTGCTGCTTCTAAAATTTTGTCTTTATTGCCTACCAAAATAATATCTGCTAATCCCTCTTTTAGCGCTGCATCTGCCGCTTTTAAATTCCTAATCTCATAAGATTCTGGTAATACAATCGCTTTTTTGTCCTTTTTTGCTCTTTCTTTGATTTTTGTTATAAAATCCACAACTAAAACCTCCTGCTCCATAAAAAAATAGTCATTTTGTAATTCAATAAAAAATAATACATTCTTTTATTATATGCTTTTACTTTTTATTGAACAGATATATAGTAACAAATTGGTAATTTGCACCTCTATCTGTTATTATAAACAATACCGTTGTTGTATACAATAATTATTTTAAAAAAATTATGTTTTTTTATACCTACAAACATTATTTTTTATATTTTTTGCGTTATATCTATATTAAAGGAAATTTCATTAAAAAAGTAGTTCCTGCGTGTTCTCGACTCTCAATTTCAATTGTCCCCCCCAATGCTGCTACACCCGCATTTACTACATCTAATCCTACCCCTCTACCTGAAAACAAACTAACCATACTTTTTGTTGTAAATCCTGGTTTTAACAAAAAATGATATATCTCTTGGTCTGTATAGCTTTGTTTATCCTTTTTTAACACCCCCTTTTTTTCTGCAATACGCAATATATTCTGCTTATCCAATCCTCTACCATCATCATAAAATGCTACAGAAACTTTTTGCGCTCCCTTTTTAATCTCAATACGAATCCTTCCAATATCACTTTTACCTAATCTTTCTCTTTCTTCCTTACTCTCAATACCATGGTCCATACTATTTTTTACCATTTGCATTACTGCCATTGAAATTTTATCATAAATATCTTTCGGTACTTCCGTTTCTTTCCCTATCATTTGTATTTGTACTTTTTTATCTAGCTCTCTCCCCATTACCGTTACCATTCTTTCTGCCTTTTGCAAAAGTCCATCAAAATTCTCAAACGGTATGATTTTTCTCCCTTTTCTAGTA
>CAMXTM010000065.1 GCA_947246775.1 uncultured Clostridium sp.
GTTCTTTCTAACCAATATTTTCCCCTCATTGTTGCACCTTGAAATTGTAATTCTCCTGAAGTATTAGGGTCTCTATCTGGGTTTGGTTTTATTACTTCATGCATAGGTGGTTTTCCTTTCATAACAACACCATGCCATAAATATCTTGCATATGGTCCAGGATAATATATTTGTTTTCCTCCATCTTGTATTTGTGCGCTATTTATCAAACTTCCTTCTTGCATTGGAGTTCTTTTTTCCCCATAAGCAAGTAAAGCATCTGCAAAAGCCATTTGTACTTTGCCATCTGCATCTAATCCTCTTTCTTTGATAATATCTTGTGCTGATTTTAAATCTATTTTGATATTCATTAGCTTGCACCTACTTCCCAATGCCATAAATGGCGTGAGCCAAATAACTTAGCGTCTACTGTATTGACAATATAAACATCATGAAAAGCTTTTTCTAAATCGCTTTGCCCCATAATTTCCATATCAACTAGTCCCTTTACTACCATGTCACCATTTTGTATTGTCCAAGCATTTTCTTGGGACTGCTGATACATTTTAGGTTCTTTGTACTCTTTGTTTTCTCCTATTACTTCTACATCAAAGGGGATAATTAAATTGAGTGCGTCAGCACTTGTAATACCACTTATTTTTACATTTTGCGCCTTTGCTTCATCAAAAAATACGCCTTTTAATTGTGTATGCTTCCATTTTTCTTTTCTGTCTTCTCTTACTTTGTTATATATGGTTATATCCGTTGTAATACTTTTCGGTAACATTTATATTCCCCCTCTATATAATAACCCTGTATGGGCTAAATATCGCTTTACAATGTTGTATAAACGCTTGTCTCTTTCTGCTCCACCTGCTGTCATATCCTTGCTCATTCTTTGTGCCGATGTATCATAGCTAGCGCTCCATGTTCCTACACTTTCAGAAGAAATAATCTTTTCCCCCTCACCAAGTGCTTGTTTGTCCATTTTCTCAAATGTGGCATAACATTCTGCTAATTCACAAATACATTCTTTGATAGAGTCTGCTATACTTTCTGTTGCTGTTTGTATTTTATTTGTTGTAGCATAATTGAGAAATCTTTCAGCCTTTTTGGAGAAGCGGTTAAAATCTTCTTCTTTTATGCTGTTTCCTAAAAAAGTATCTTGATAATATGTAAAATCAACTATCATTCAACCACTTCCGTATTTTTGTTTGTTTTTCTAGCAGCTTTTTTACTATCATTTATATCATCTACATTGTCTTGTCCTTTATCATCTACATTGTCATAGTCATTTTGTAAACTCAATGTATTTATAGCACTTTCACCTACATTACAAATAAATAGGCTGTCTGGGTCTGGCAATACTGGAATAAACAAGCCGCTTGCTTTTGTCCATACTGCAACAGGGTCTGGTGTTTCCCATTGTGTTAACGTAATAAATTGACTCATTGACTTTTGTGTAAACGCTCCTTGTTTCTTTTCTTCTGGTGTGACACCCCAAAGTCCTACACCTAATGAGGTACCTGTTTTAGCATAGAACGTTACAACGTTATCTGGGAAATATCTATGCATTGTTGTACTGCCATCGGCATTTTCTACTTTATATTTATCATCAGAAACTATGATTTCAGAGAAGCCAAAATATTCGGCTAATAATGCTTGAATCTGCATTTTTGAGACCATAGCACCGCTGCCATTTGTACCTAATATTGCTGTTTGTATATTTTTATTTAACATCATCTTGCTAATGATTTTTCTGCTTGTCAGCATACCTGTAATTGTTTTTCCTGCTTCTGTAGCAATATCTACTACTTTTTGAATATCCCCTAAATAATCAACATCATCTTTGCTCCAATCCAATGTGATTTTGTGTTCTTCTGGAATACCATAATCAACAGCAATATCTAAATGATTTTCTTTGACTGTCATTTGTCCTGTAGCAAGCACTTCTGCTTTTGCCACAATCGTTCTATCTTTTACAGCGTCAGCCAACATTCTAAAATCATTAAATAAAATGTCATTTAACAGAGAATTGTTAAATCCACCTCTTTCAATTACCTGTTGCAATCTTTCGCTTTGATTGATTTTTCTTTTAATCAACATTTTTTCTGCTTCAATTACTTTAGGTAATACTCTACTTGCAATTTGTGCTTCTGTATCAAAAGCGTGTACACTAGCTATAGCTGGTATTTGGTCATTTCCTGTTAAAGAATACCATTTTGCCATTAGACTTTCTGTTTTTTCATCTGTAAAGAAAGAATCTATTACATTTACTGGTCTTTGTATTGCATAATTTTGTGAAAAATCAATTAATTCTGCTTGGTCAAGCATTGCTTCAAATGTTGCCATATCAATATCCCCTTTCCATATCTGGTGCATCTGTAAAAGTAATTCCTTTCATAGCTGCTATTGCTGCTTCTGTTGGTGCTGTATGTAGTCTATTTTTATATATCCTGCCACTCACAATCACAGAAGCTGCTACTTCTCCATCTGTTACATCTACTGTTTCAAATACAATGCCTTCTGCATTTGCGTCATTTGACGGATACACTGTACCACCTTTTACAAAATCTTTTTTGTTTTCTGTCAAATTAGCCATATCTGTTGTTACTTGTCTTGTTTTTTGTATCATGTGTTCACTTGCTAAAAAATTTGGTATTGTTGTAAATGTTTTTTGTGTCATATAACTCATTTGCTTTCACCTCTTTGTATTCCTAATGTATTATTAAATTTTTGTGCATAAGCAGTACCCAATGATGGAGTAGAGCCACCACCATTACTATTCATAGGTGGCATAAAATGTGGCTTTTGCCCTTGTGTGTTATCCAATACAAACGCATTAGAGTCTGCTTCTATTTGCTTCTTATGAAATTCTTCAAAACCATCTAAACTGCCATCTTTTATAGTAAGATTTGCTTTTTGCAGTTCTTCTAAATAAGCTCTTTTTGCCATTTCAGATGTAAATTTTATATTGTTTTTCTCAATAGCATATTTCATAGCGTCTTTGTAATCTCTTTGTGCTATCTGATTTTGAAATTCTTCTGTTTCTTTTTTATGCTTTTGCTGCATTGCTTCTAACTGTTTTTTTAATTCTTCTGCATTGGCTGCGCTTGTTTGTAATTCTGTAAATTTTTGCTCTATCTCTTTTAGTTGATTTTGTAAAACAGTATTATCATTTTTACTGTTTTCTGCCTGCTTTTTATACTTTTCTAACTCTTGATTGTTTGTTTCCAATATTTTGTCAATCACCTCTTTCTCAATTCCTAATTCTTCTAAAAACTCTCTTTTCATATCCTGCTTCTCCTTTCCATTCTTATTGTGAACACACATTATTCCAAAAATAAAAAGCCATAAAAGACATTGTTTTTATGCAATATCTTCTATGGCTCTGGCTCTCTGGCTCTGGCTCTACTTTTTCTTACTTCTATTTCTTTTTTACACTTTTTGCATTTTATATAGATTCCCTTTGCCACAAAGTCATCTGCTACTTTTAGTAGTTTGTTATGACAAATAGGACAAGTGTACCATCTCACTTATACCATCTCCTTGATTTTGACACTCTCAGCAAGCAAATTAATAAATGCTTTCCTATCAACTTCACTAAATAATAATGTATTAATTTTATCCTTATCTTTGATACGCATTTTATTTAGCTTACTATTTAATTCTTTGAATATTTCATTTAATTGCCGTAATTCCCCTTTAACATTATATAGTTTATATTTCATTTATATTTCCTCCTTGCTTTTGCTGCTAATGCTCTATCAAAGCCCTGTACTTGTGTATCAGCGACACGTTTTTTCAGTCCAGAAGCTTTACTAAAATCAGAATATTGTTTACTTTTCTTTTGTAATTTGATAGCAGCAGTTTCAAATTCTTTTTCTTGACCTTTTATATTAAATCCTATCAGTTCGTTTTTATATGTTCTCATCGTTCTTTCTAATTGTCGCATATGTTGTGATGCTTCATACATGGTATAGTTTTTTCCGTTATAGGAGAAGGTATCATTTGCCATATGCCACAATTCATCATCTGTATAAATACGCCTAGAAACATTAGGTATAAATGCCCTAAAATCATGAGAGCAATTATAGCCTTTGAGTCCTGCACCTTCTCCATATCCTGTTGTTTTAATAAAATCTGGATAATTGAGTGTGTTTTCTCCATATTCGCTTTTTTCACTCCAGTAATATACTCTACCCTGCCATGCTGCATGATTACCTATTCCCAATCCTGTTCTTGCTCCAGCGTGTGCTGATACTTCTACATATGGTGTTTGTACGGTATCTATTGTATTCTCTGATAATATACCTTGTGCTTGAGTAACTCCTGTTCTAATTGCCCTTTTTACAGCAACATCTACATGATTCACATACCTTTTAGGCGGTTCAAATGGCTTTTTACTTTCTTTGTCATAATATACATATTTAATGCCACTATCTGATAACTTTTTGATTGCATTTTTAGCAGCAGTATTATAATCTATTGTTCCTGTTGAAACTTCTAAATAAGCAATATCAAGCACTTTTTGATATGCTTCTGCAATATAATAAAATTGTGGTTTATTATTTACTTTAAAGGAAAAGCCTAAAGATTGTGTAATATTATACATTTCTTTTTTTGTTTGTTTTTTTATGACCTCTATTTCCTGTAAAAGTAGTGCTTGTTTGCCTATCGTTGGCTTTGTAATACTGGCTTTATCCAATAATTCAGTAGCATAAGCTTGCTCCCTTTCTACTGCTTCTTGAAACATATCATCTAATTGTTTTTGCGTAATATGCAATGTCTTTTTGATTTTACTTTCAATTGCTTTCAAATCAATTCCTTGTTCTTGGAGCTGCCGAATTTGGTGTAATGCAGAAGCTGTTGCAGTATCAGACCATTCAAATCTTCTACAAATATCTGCAAGCACTTCTTGTTCTAATATAATATAATTTTCCGCTAATTCTTCTGTAACATTTTCAAGCCAATCATCATTCATATTAGTACACCTCGGTTACTTCGCTTTGTTCTGCCATCATCTCTTTTGCTGTCTTTTCATCTACTTTGTACTTTCTTTGAATATATATTTCTGGCTTTAATAATCCTGCTGCAACATCTGCCCTCATATGCTCCAATTCTTCCTGTTGGGCTTGAGTATCTTTAATAATACCATCACCCCAATCAAATGATATTTCATATTCATCATTTGGGACTAATTGATACAAGTCAGCTAATACACTAATCGCATATATCAAATCTCTTATGGTATCTTCTAAAGCATTTTGAATGTCATATACTGTAGCATACATTCTTTGTTTAGAAGATTCAATTTCTGTTGCTGTCATAGCAACTGTTTGAGGGTCTGATAAAATACCATAGGATAAACCAGTATTAAATTCTATCATTTTATAAATAGACTGTAAGCCATTATAAAAATTGCTATCTCTTAATTCTGGAGAAAATTCATAAAAGAAATCTTCTTTTGCTTCTAGTCCTAATTGTTTGTATAATCTATCAAAATTTGCTTTATTCCCTTGCGATGGCAATTGAAAAGCTTCTGGTGATACATATAATCTTCTTTCACCGCTTTTATATTCCCATTGCAATGCCTCCCATTGTTCATCTGCTTGCTTAATTAGTTCTATCGCTGAGGAATAGACAGACACTCCCATATTAGAACAACTATCAATATTGTTTCCAAATGGTGTTTTAAAAAAGCCAAAAAGTGGTTTTTCTATACCTCCTATTGCAATATTTTCTGATATATCTTTCCAGCCTTTTATATTTTTTAGTGGTACTTCTTGTCCTATCAGCCCATGCTCATCTGATAAAAATGCTTTACTCTGTATGTAATAAATGCCATCTTCTAGCTTATGATATTCTAAAACAGCATACCATTTAGACTGAATTTTTATTTTCTGTAAAAATACAACTTGTGTCAATACTCCTCTTTCATCAAAAGCAACAGGGAAAAAGGTATCAAAAAAATGACAAGCTACCCCTATTTTATAATTATCATATAAATAGGGTCTATATATCATATTGCCAAAAGCTAATCCCTTTTCTAAATTATGACGCAACTCTTTCATCATGTCGTCTATTTGTTGTTGTATAAAAGCTGCTTTTTGTCCACCTTGTATTGTAATGACTGCTTCAATTACAGATGGTTTTGCTAATTCTCTTGTAATTGCAGATGGCAAACCAATTGATATAATATCTCTATTGTCTTTTTTTAAACTCCATGGAGGACGATTGATATACATACTATGCCAAAGTTGTGTATTTCTGTCCATCTCCATATAAAATGGTATATCTTCTCCTGTCATCTCCTTTATTTTATCATATGGTATCATTTTCTTTTTCCACCTGCCTAAAAATTTTTTAATCATATCAAACACATCAAACACCCTCAAATTTTATTATTCTTCTCATAATTGTTTGACAGAAATATCTGATAGCGTCCATAGCATGGTCATATTCCTTTATTACAACATCTTCTGAACTATCTTCATCCCATACATAAGCACCAAATTCTTCAATAGTATTTTCACAACTCTCATGAAAATATAAATGTCCACTTTGTATCAATGTAGCAGTTAAACGTATACCATCTAACACACTATTATCTGCATCTTTTACAAAAAACTTTCCATGTCGTTTTATAGTTGTTTTAAAACTTAATGCTGAGGGGTCAATAATTACTTTTTCAATGTGGTATCCCTCTGAAAATTTTTCTAAATCTTTATAATATTGTTCATCTGTTTTTTGGTATCCATTTTTATTACTGCTATCATAGTAATATTCTTTTATGCAAGTTGCAGTATTTTTATTTAATCTCCACAATAAAAATACACATGGATTTTTTGTACCATAGTCAATACTAATATAGTATTGTCCTATGCCATTTATATCAGATACAATATGCTTATTTTCGTCAAACATAGGGTAAACTAACCCATCTGCACCTACCCATTCACCCAATATATATCTTTTATAAAATACACCAGAGGAATAGATTGCTTTGTATCTATTTTTTATTTCTTCTGATAAAGATAAATTATCATCCATTGTAAAATGCAAATAGAAAAGTTTTTTATCGCTATTCTCATCAATCCATTCTTTTTTAAACCAGTGTTTAGGGCTACTAGGATTGCAGTTAAACCAAAATTTAGAACCACTTTCTGAACATCTGCCTGTAGCTTGATTGACAAAAGATTCAGGCATAAGTGCTACTTCATCAAAGAACACGCCAGCTAGACTAATACCTTGTATCAAGTCTTGAGAACGTTCATCCTTTCCACCAAAAATATAAAAATAGTTTGTTATACCATTTCTTTTTATCTCTATCATATTTTCACTTCTATGTTCTTCTAAAATATATCCTCTTGATAAAAGCATATTTTTTAATACAGTTAATACATTTCTTCTAAAAGAACCTATCGTTTTACCACACATGGCAAAATTTTTATATTTAAAATAGCGCATTGCCCACATGACAAAAGATAATGACATAGATACTGTTTTACCTGAACGAATTGCTCCATCTGCTATAATGCCATTACAATCATTTACAGGTGATTCAGGTAGCCACCATGTTAATACTTTTTTTTGTTTTGGAGAAAATGGCTTAAATTGAAATAATGCCCTATTCTGTATCATCTATATCTCCCCAATCTAAATTTGCTGTTTCTTGTTTTAATGCATCTATAAAATTGTCATTTGAAATAGTATTTTCTTGCTGGTTATCATTTTCCATTGTGCGACTTAATCTTTCAAGCTCTGTAGCCATTTTAAGAAATTCTTTAATATCCTTTGGAGACATTTCTTCTATTTCTAAATTGTTGAACGCTTTCAATGCTTTTTTTTGGAGCTGCATCGCAATTTTAATATGTCGTTCTGTCATAGATTTGTAGTCTTTAATTGCTTTTTCCTTTGCCTGCTTTTCAAGCTCATTATCATAGCTTCTAACACGTTCTTTCCAGTTCCAGCGGTCTTTCCATCGGTCAATTAAATTCCTACTTTTTCCCAACTTTTTGCCTACCGCTGTAACAGTGCGTTCTTGTCCCATATTTCGATATATTGTAAATGCTTCAAATGCTTTTTCACTTTCTCCTTTTTGTCGTTCCCATGGTTTATCCACTACAACATCGCCACCCCCCCTAATTTAAGTTAATAATTCATAAAAAAATACAATAGATATATCCTCTATATCTATTGTATCAAAGGCAGTGTTCATTTCTCTGGAATTTTTCAAAATTTTTTTATTTTTTTTTCACTTTTTCTATTTTTATCTCATACCCTAACTTTTTAAGGGCAAAATACAAATTGTAATCCAGATAAAAGGTACAGCCATTTTTTAAATTGTATATTCTTCCTCTTTTTAATCCTGTTTTTCTTTCAATTTCTTTTACAGAAAAATCATTTAAAAGAACCGCTATTTCATCAAATATCAAACTACCGCCCCCTTGATTATACTTTTAAAAAGTGATATACTATTTTTAGATTCTAGTGGAGCGGTAGCTCCTTTTTTATTTTTGTAGTTTATTCTTTTACTTCATCTATAATAATTGTTCCAGTCGTAAAGTAAATAATATGACGCAAACCGTTTTCATCATCAAATAATATGTAATTATCATGGTTTGTTTCCATATCAAATGTACCTGTGTATTCTTCTATCAATTCGCCATTGACATCATAGACTCTAACATATCTAGGAATACCACCAGAAACATTACTTGTAAAATCTTTTACTTCTCTTTTTCCAACCTCTGTAGACGTGAAATACCAATAACTAGCAATAATAATTAGAACAACAACAATTGTAGTTACTGCTACATCAAACTTACGATATTTATAAATAATCAATGCTGCTATACTAATTAAAATTATAAATATGAAAAGTATATTCATTAAAATACTATCCTCCCTTTCGATTATTAAAGCCATCAGTAACCAAACATTTCTTTTGCATATAACTGTTCATAGTATTTTTCTATTTCTTCTTTAAATAGAAATTCTAATACATCGTTATGAAAGAAAAATGCATCTGTTCTTGTTTTACTTGACTGTTTTTCCTCCATTTTTAAATGAAATGCTGCGTCTAAATGTTCGTCAGTGTATCCCGCATAATAGGAAAAAAGAAAATATGCACTTACTGGGAAATCCGTACCTTTTAATACTGGAATCCCTTTTTTATTTACATCTAGTGTATCTTTATATTTATTTTTGATGATACTCCTAAAATATTTCATAACAATTTCTTTTTCTTTCTCTTTTTTCTTCTTGATTGCTCTTTGTTTGCTCCTA
>CAMXTM010000066.1 GCA_947246775.1 uncultured Clostridium sp.
AGGAGAATATAATGGATTAAACAAAAAAGGGTTCAATAAAAAGAGTAGTTGTGATTTTGTCAGAGAGAAAAAAATAAAAAATACTATATGTAGTGTAGTGATAAAAATGCAAGCACAATATATTATACTTTTTGCATAATAATAGAAGCAAAAAAAGAAAAATATTTATTAGTATTTTGCTATGAAATAGAAATAAAAAATAATGAAATTATTGGAAAAAATAATTGTATAAATAAAAAAAGAGAAAAATGCACTAAAAATAGCAATAATTTGGAAGAATGTGTAAATTATTGTCTGTTAATTTTTGTTGAATTTTCATAAAAAATAATGTAATATAATATAATATAATAATAAAAATATATGAAAATTACGTTATAAGTGATAAAAAGCAATTTTTTTAATATTTTTTTTGTTGAATTTGAGACATATGTGTTGATTTTTATATGGTTTTAGCATATAATAATAAACATCAAAAAAAGGCATTTATATGCTGATAAAACAAAAAATGTATAATCATACATCAAAAAATGGGGTGAGAAATTTGGATTTTATATTAGGAAATGCCGGAATGATGACAGAAAAATCGCTAGATTATTTGTGGCAGAAGCAAAAAATTACAATGAATAATATTGCAAATCAAAATACGCCTAATTTTAAAGCGGAGTACATAACATTTGAAGATGAATTGGAAAGAAGATTGAAATTAACTGGCGATAAAAATAGGTCATATAAAGATTTAAGAAATGCAATTAGAGATACAAAGATGACTGTGCATGATACAGAGAATGAATTTATGAGTATGGACGGCAATAATGTAGATGTTACTGCGGAGAGTGCGGAATTGGCGAGAGCGACACTTCAGTATCAATATTTAGTACAGTCTTTTAATTTTGATTATACGAGACTGCGTACAGCGATTAGAGGACAATAATACATAAAAATGGAGTGATAGAGTATGGCATTTTTGAGTGCATTAAATATTAGTGCTTCTGGTATGACAGCCGAGAGAATGAGATTAGATGTTGCATCAGAAAACATTACAAATCTAAAAACAACAAGAACAGAAGATGGTGGACCATATAAGAGGAAGATGGTTGTTTTTGAGACAGTGAAAGAGAGAAGTTTTCAAGATGTGTTAAATGGAGCAGCAAGAGGCGTCAGAGATAGAAGTGGTAGACAAATCGGTAGCATTGGCTCAGCGGGGGGCGTGCGAGTTTCAGAGATAGTAGAAGATGATAGAGATTTTAAACCAGTGTATGACCCATTGCACCCAGATGCAGATGTGGACGGTTATGTTATGATGCCAAATGTGGACTTGGTAAAAGAGACGATTGATGCGATGTCAGCTACAAGAGGATATGATGCAAATTTGACAGCATTTAATGCAGTAAAGACGATGGCATCAAAAGCGTTAGAGATAGGAAGATAATAGTTTTTGTAAATAAAATTTTGCAGTATAGTATAAAGATAGTAAATTTGTAGCATAGGACATAAGTTGGTACTGTTGAGAGAGTGTTTAATGTGCTTAGAATTGTGTTTTGTACTGCTTGAGCTATAGAGACAACTAGGCTGCATAATTTTTGTTGTAAAATAAACAAGTTTGGAGTGATAAGTTGTGTTTATAGACCCAATACAGTTAATGCAGTTTGGAGAAGGCTTTGGAACAAGTAAAGTTGGTTCATCAAGAGAAATAGGACAAGAGGCGAAAACGCTAGCGGGACAAACTGTGTTTGCAGATGTATTTCAAAAAGCGATTAACGATGTTATTACAACAGAAGATGAATATCAAAAGGCAAAATATATGCTTGCAACGGGGCAAACAGATGACCCACATACTGAGCCAATTGCGGCAGCGAAAGCACAATTGTCTGTTGAGCTATTGATTCAGTTGCGAAATAAGGCATTAGATGCATATAATGAGATTATGCGTATTAACTTGTAAGAGATATTGTAAGAGGTAAAGGAAGCAAAACATAGGTTTAAAGATTCTCCCAATTTTTAGGCGGGGATAATCCACAAATGGGGATTTATGAAAAGAGGGAACTGTCTAAGGGATTTAGTAGGCAATTCTAAAAAAAATAATAATTGTAATAAATTTCACGCTTTAAAGAGTGGTGAGAATGTTTAGTGTAAAACGAAAATAGTAAAGTCAAGAGGGGTTTAAATTGGATGTTACAAAGTTGAAAGCCATGTGGACTAAAATAAAGGAAGCATTTAAAAAATTAAGTACAAGAGCAAAGCGATTGATAGTGTGTGGCGTTGTTTTGCTATTGGTTGGTTCTGCTGCACTTGCGTTTTATTTGAATACAAGACCTTATGTTGTGCTTTTTCAAGATGTAAATGAAGCAGAAGCATCAGAGATAGTTGCAGTATTAAATGACGCAAATGTGAACTATAAATATAGGGCAGGCGGAACGATATTAGTACCAGAGAGCCAGTCTGATACATTAAGAGCGCAGTTAGTTATGGCTGGGTATCCAAAGAGTGGATTTTCCTATGATACTTATACGAATAATATTAGTATGATGACAACAGATGCAGATAGACAAAACTATGAATTGTTTTATTTGCAAGATAGGATAGCAGCGACAATAAAGGCTTTTGATGGTGTAAGAGATGCGAGTGTTATTATAACACCAGCGCAGGAGCAAAAGTATGTCATAGGAAATAGACTAAGTATGGACGCAAGCGCTAGTGTTAGGGTAACAATGAAAGATGGCACATCACCAAGCACAGCGCAGATAGAAGGTATCCAAAGACTGGTTGAAACGAGTGTACCAAATATTAAATTTGAAAACATCAGTGTAATTGATGGTAATGGCAATGATGTTACAATAAAAGATAGTAGCGGTGATAGGAGTCTTTCTACACAGTTAAAACTAGATGCAGAAAGAGCAATCGAGAATAATATTAAAAATAAGGTATTAGATGTATTAAGACCAGTATATGGCGAAGAAAATGTCAAAGTTTCTGTCAAAGCGACAGTAGATATTGATAAGAGAATTAGAGAGATTATCAACTATTCTGCGCCACCAAATGAAGAAGATAAAGTTGGTATACCAGGAAATGTTTCTATTGACCAAGAGTTGCAAAGACCAGATGGGGAAGCAGTAGGTGGCATACCAGGAACAGAAACAAATGCAGAGATACCTATTTATGGCGTAAGAGATTTAGAGACAACAGGAACAGAGAACTATATTAGAAATCAGCAAGACATTAACTATTTGGTAGACCAAATCAAAGAGCAAGTACAAATGGATACAGGAAAGCTGGAAGATTTGAGTGTATCTGTCGTAGTAAATGGTACAGACTTTGGTGATTTTTCAAGAAATGCATTAAGAGATATTATTGCGAGAGCAGCAGGTATTAATGATATTGATAAGAATACAAAGATTGCATTAGAGAGCGCAACATTCTTTATGGATACCACACAACCAGTAGATACAACAGGACAGTTTAGTAGATGGTTGTTGATTGGAGCGATTGCGGCAGCAGTATTGGTATTACTTTTGATACTTTTGGTATTTTTGCTGCGCAGGAGAAAGAAAAAAGCACAAGAGGCAGCACTTGCTGAAGTACAGTTAACAGAAACGGTTGTTGTACCCTCAGCAGAGGGCGTGGAGGAAACAGAAGATGAAAAAACATCTAGGGAATTGCTCCGTATACAGAATGAAAAGAGCATGGAATTAAAGGAAAATATCCGTAGATTTGCGGAAGATAATCCTGAAATATCAGCACAACTGATTAAGACTTGGCTAAGGGGAGGTGAGGACAATGGCTGATGAAGAAAATAAGGAGAATAAGGCGAAGGATAAGCGTGATTTATCACCAGAGCAAAAAGCAGCGGCTGTTGTCGTTTCACTGGGAGTAGATAAAGCCTCCAAGATATATAAACACCTTAGCGAAGATGATTTAGAGAAACTGACTGTTGAGGTAGCGAAGCTACAGCATTTGACGCCAGAAGAAATAGAAAATGTTCTGGACGAATTTTATAAAATGTGTTTAACACAAAAAGTCGTAACAGATGGTGGTTTGGAGTATGCAAGGACAGTATTGGAAAAAGCCTTTGGAGAATCTGTAGCACATGGATTGCTGGAGAGAGTATCAAAGCAGTTAAAGACAAGAGCATTTTCATTTATTCGGAAAACAGATGGACCAAACTTGGTAACGATATTGTCACAAGAGAGACCACAAACGATAGCGCTTGTACTTGCCTATGTTGATTCGACCTTATCTTCACAGGTAATTGAGAATTTAAGTGATGAAAAAAGATTGCAGGTAGTACATAGCATAGCGACAATGAGTAGCGTAGCGCCTGATATTATTAAGATAGTAGAAAAAGAACTAGAAAAGAAATTTGCTAATATGCTTACTACAGACTACAAACAAGTTGGTGGTATTGACTATATTGCTGAAGTAATGAACAATATGGATAGAGGTAGTGAAAAGAGTATATTTGATGGACTTTCTGAAAGAGATGCAGAATTGGCAGAAGAAATCAGAAAGAGAATGTTTGTATTTGAAGATATTACAACAATGGATAATCGCTCTATACAGCGTTTTGTTCGTGACTGTGACAGTAAAGACCTTGTATTTGCATTGAAGGGTGCAAATGAGGAAGTAAAGAGTATGATATTTGCAAATATGTCTTCTCGTATGGCTGAGTCTATTAAATCCGACCTTGAAATTACAACGAATGTTCGTAAGAAAGACGTTGAAGATGCACAACAAAGAATTGTTGGTATCATAAGGAGACTGGAAGAACAAGGAGAAATTATCATTATGAAAGGCGGAAGGGATGATATTATTGCGTAGTAATATCTTTAAAGTTTACGACAATCATGAAATAGTAGAATACATACCTAATAAAGCCAATAGAGAAATGATAGAGCAAGAGATAAGACAGGGGATACGATACCTGAATGACTTGCCGCAGTTGCAGGAAGAAAAGAAACAAAAGAAAGAAGAGGTAGAGGTAGTAGAACAACCCGAGCAAGAACAACTGCAAGAAGATGAAGAAGTAGAAGATGTTAGTTTTGAAGCAGAATTTTTGGAAGAAAAGAAGCGGGCAGAACAAGAGATTGAGAAAAGCAGGAAAAGAGCGAAACAAATTGAACAAGAAGCTACTATAAAAGCGGAAGAATTGATACAGAAAGCGAAAAAAGATGTAGAAACGATGCTTGTAGAAGCGAGAGAAGAAGCAGAACAGTTAAAAATGGCTGCACAGCAATCTGGCTATGAAAAGGGAATGATAGAGGGCAGAGAGCAGGCTGAGATGGATTGTAAAGCAGAGTATGAAAAAATGAGTAGAGAGGCTTTAGAAGACATTAAACTTGTCATAGAGAATGTGGAACAAACAAAAGAAGAAATGCTGCAAAAATATCGTAGCCAGTTAAAAGATGTAGCGGTTGCCATAGCAGAAAAGGTAATACAAGTTAGTTTAAAATCTAGTGAAGAAGTAATTGAGAGAATGGTTATTTCGGCAACAGAGAAATTAAAAACACGAGAATGGGCAAAAGTGTATATTGCTAGATGTGATGCAGAATTGATGGTAGAGGGAGATTCCTCATTGCTGCAACACTTGGCGCATCTTTCTGACCATGTAAAGATAGTAATAATGGAAAACGAAGCACCAGGAACGTGTATTATAGAATTGCCAGATGAAATTATTGATGCGAGTGCAAGTACACAAATGGTAAATATAAAAGAAATTTTAAATACTGCACCATTGTAATAAAAAATGGCAATTGCTTTTGTACAATTTGTAGTTATAAAAAAATAATATGGTAGCAAGGTTTTGTCCCAATTCTTATGTAGAGCATAAGTTTTATTAAAGAAAGAATAACATTTGGATAGGGACTTTACTAAGATAAAGTGTAGAGTCCCTATTTTGTTGCAAAAAGTTTTATTTTATATAAATATATTGTAACAATGTCTAAATTGCAGTTGACGATAAACAAAATAAAACTTAAAATAGAAAGTGAAGGAGGGGTGGATATGTTTCGTAATATGGCTAGTTTGGTATTAGAATCAGAGACAATCAGTCATATAGGCAAAATAGAAAATATTGTTGGTATGGGCATAGAAGCCTCTGGAGGAAAGGCGAGTATAGGAGATATTAGCCTGATATATAATGAAGGAAGTAATAAGCAGATACCAGCGGAAATCGTAGGTTTTAAGGACGAAAAAATATTTTTGATGCCATATGATAATATGAGTGGTATATCAGTAGGAAGTTTTGTAAGGAATACCAAGCAGAGATTGAAGATACCCGTTGGCGATTTTTTAAGGGGGAGAGCCATTGATGCTATGGGAAATCCCATAGATGGGAAAGGTTCTTTTCAAGCTGAGGAATATTATACAGTAGAAAGCCCTTATATCAATCCGTTGGAAAGACCACCGATTACAGAGAAGATGGAATTTGGGGTCAAAGCGATTGATGGAACATTGACAATAGGAAAAGGGCAAAGAATTGGAATATTTGCAGGTAGTGGTGTAGGAAAGAGTACATTGCTAGGTATGATAGCAAAAAATGTCAAAGCAGATATTAACGTAATAGCGCTAGTAGGAGAGCGTGGTCGAGAAGTTTTAGAGTTTATGGAAAGAGACTTGGGCGAGGAGGGCATGAAACGGTCTGTGTTGGTAATAGCGACGAGTGACCAGCCTGCTATGTTGAGGAATAAATGCCCTATGGTAGCAACAACGATAGCAGAATATTTTAAAGACCAAGGAAATGATGTACTTTTGATGATGGACTCTCTGACACGTTTTGCTATGGCACAAAGAGAAATTGGACTTGCTGTTGGAGAACCACCAGTAGCGAGAGGATATACACCATCTATCTATGCGGAGTTGCCAAAACTATTGGAAAGAAGCGGTAATTTTAAAAAAGGTTCTATTACAGGAGTTTATACCGTATTAGTAGAAGGTGATGATACGAATGAACCAATTGCCGATACAGTGCGTGGTATCTTAGATGGACATATTGTATTAACTAGGAAGTTGGCAAATAGTAATCATTTTCCTGCAATTGATGTCAATGCGAGTATTTCCCGTTTGATGAGTGCGATTGTGTCACCAAAACATAAAGAATTAAATTCAAAAATGCGAGATATTATGAGTGTGTATGATAAAAATGCTGATTTGATTTCTATAGGAGCATATAAAGCGGGAACAAATGCGCAAGTAGATTATGCTATTTCAAAAATAGATAAAATAAATGGCTTTTTAAAGCAGAGCACAACAGATAAATTTTCATATGATGAAGTAGTAGAGCAAATGGAAAAGATTCTAAAATGATTTGAGGAGAGGAATGTAGTGACACTATGAAAAAATTTAATTTTACATTAGGGACAGTATTGAGTTATAAAAACCAAGTACTGGACTCATTAAAGAATGAACACGCAAAAATATTAGCAAGAATCCATGCACAAGAAGAAGTCATACATAACTTAGAAGAAGAATATAAAAAATGTAATAGTGATTTTAACCAGAAAAAAATGGAAGGCATTACGATTGTAGAATCCATTGGATTTGAAGCATATTTGAGAAGATTAGAAGTTTCGATTAAACAAGAAGAAAAGAAATTAGCATTGATAAAAGTAGAAGAAGAAAACAAACGCCAAGAAGTAGTAGTAGCAAAACAGGATACTTCATCTTTGGAAAAATTAAAAGAGAAAAAATTGGAAGTATACCACAAAGAGGAACAGAAAGCAGAAGAAGCGTTTGTAGAAGAATTTGTTTCATTTAGTCGTATTGCAGCAAAATAATTTGGGTAGTAATTCTAATAAGAATTTACTATAAATAACAATTATTTTAAGGAGGTGATGTTGTGGATACAAGCGTAAAATTAAATGACTTTGTGACAACGATGCAGGGGCAAGTATCAGCAACAAAAGTGAATGGGTCTGACTACAAAAACGAAGCATTTTATGGTTTTATGCAGCAGACAGCACAAACACAAAAAACAAATACGAAAAGCTCTGAAAGAAAAGACACTACTTCAAAAAAAGAAACAACAAGTAATGACAAAAAAGATAGTGTTGATAACAAAGAAGATGTTGCAAAGCCAGAGACACAGCAGAAGGACAATACAAACAACGAAGATACAGAAGAAGTAAAGGACAATATGATGCAGCAAATTGACTTAGCGATGTTTGCGGCAGCAGTAAACACAAATATTGTACCAGTAGAAAATACTGTAACGGAAGTGAATGTAGAAACTCCTGTTGTAGAAACAAGTGCAATCGAAGTACAGACAACAAATGGAAACGCTGATACAACACAACAACAGACGGTAGCAGTAGATACACTGCAAAAACAGACAGAAGAAGTGATACAAGAGTTTTCAAAAGAGGTATCACAAACAGAGCAAAATGTTACAAAGGAAGCACCAGAAGAAGTAAAAGTAGAAAAAGCAGTTGAGGTGCAGCCAAAACAGGAGCAAACTGAAAAAGTAGAAACTGTAAAAACTGAAGTAAAAACAGAAAATGTAAAAGAAGCAGAACAAACTGTTGTAGTAGAGGAAACAGCTGGAACAGAAGAAAAAACAGATACAGCACAAACAAATACTTCTGAAAAAGAAGATACAGATGTTTTTGAGGAAGAAATCCCTACAACAAATAGAAGAACCTTTTCTGATGACGTTATCAATGTCAAAGTAGGCGATAACGCACAAATTACAGATAGTAGCATGGCAGAAAAAGTATCCGATAAAATGTTAGCAAAATTTGCACAAAAACAGAATGAATTTGAGATACAACTTATGCCAAAAGAGCTAGGAAAAATTGTAATTAAATTATTTGTAGAAAATGGTCAAACACATGTACAAATGTTTGCAGAAAATGCAAAAACGAGTAGCTTGTTAGCAGAAAAAGCAAGAGAAATCAGTTCTATTATTGAACAAAACACAGGAAACGAAACAAACGTAGAAGTAGTTGACCAAAAAGAGATGCAAGCGCAAGACCAGAACAAAGAAGCAAAAGGTGATGGTTTTGATAGACAAAAAGAAGAACAGCAAAAACAGCATCAACAAAAAATGCAAGCACAACAGTCAGTAGATTTTATACAGCAAATGAGATTGGGCTTGTGGAATAGAGTATCATAAAAAAGGAGCAAGTGATAAGTTATTAAAAACATAGAAAAATGTGAGTATAAATACTCAAAGATACCTAAAATCCAAGGTATAGCTT
>CAMXTM010000067.1 GCA_947246775.1 uncultured Clostridium sp.
ATTGAAGCAGTAAAATTCTCGATATGGATATATTTGTCCATATTTTGAGTAGCAGAACAAACTTATGTATGGAAATATTTGCGAAATACTTGGAATAGAATATCCTATTATACAAGGTGCTATGGCATGGATTTCTACTCCAGAATTAGTTGCAGCAGTATCAAATGCAGGTGGTTTGGGAGTTTTGGCAACAGGTCATTTAGATGGTGAGGGTTGTCGTAAGGCAATTCATAAATTGAAAGAAATGACAGACCGTCCTTATGCAGTCAACATTATGTTATTATCTGCATTTGCAGAAGATATTGCAAAAGTGCTTTGTGAAGAAAAAGTACCTGTTATTACAACAGGAGCAGGTAGTACAATTACACATTTAAAGGCTTTTCAAGAAATGGGAGCAAAAGTAATTCCTGTTATTCCATCTGTAGCAATTGCAAAACGTTTTGAAAAAGATGGTGTAAATGCTGTTATAGCAGAGGGAATGGAATCTGGAGGACATATTGGAAAAACAACGACAATGGCACTTGTGCCACAAGTTGTAGATGCTGTTAATATTCCAGTTATTGCAGCAGGTGGTATTGCAGATGGTAGAGGTATGGCAGCAGCAACAATGTTAGGCGCTTCTGGATTTCAATTAGGAACAAGATTTCTTGTTGCAAAAGAATGTACAGTACACCCAAATTTTAAGCAAAGAATTTTAAAAGCAAAAGATATTGATACAACGATGACTGGTTTGTCTACTGGTCACCCTGTGCGTGTCATTCGTAATAAAATGGCACGTGCTTATGAAGCATTAGAAAAACAAAATGCACCCGCTGAGAAATTGGAAGAATTAGGTAGAGGAGCATTAAGAAAAGCAGTTCTTGACGGAGATGTAGAAAATGGTTCTGTTATGTCTGGTCAAATTGCTGGACTAGTCAACAAAGAACAAACTGCAAAAGAAATAATAGAAGAACTTTACAGCGAATATAAAGATATTATGAATGATGCTGTAAAATTTATGAGATAAAATAGCAATTTTATATGTCAATTTTGTTGATGTATTGAAGTAAAGGGAGCATATGCTCCCTTGCTTATCATTATCATGAAATGTCGAAATAAAAAAATAATAAAAAGAAAATAGGAGAAAAATCATGAAAACAGCTTTTTTATTTAGTGGACAAGGCGCTCAATATGTTGGTATGGGGAAAGAATTGCAAGAACAATATGTTTGTGCAAAAGAAATGTTTCAAAGAGCAGATGATGCTTTAGGTTTTTCTCTCAGCAATATTTGTTTTGAGCAAGAAGCAAAATTAAATCAAACAGAATTTACACAACCAGCTATATTAACAATGAGTATGGCAGCATTAGCTTGTTTAAATGAAAAAGGAATAAAAGCAGATTATGTAGCAGGATTGAGTTTAGGAGAGTATAGTGCATATACGGCAAGTGGTGTATTTGCATTTGAAGATGCAGTAAAGTTAGTGCAAAAAAGGGGACGTTTTATGACAGAAGCTGTACCAGAAGGAAAAGGTAGTATGTATGCTATTATTGGTATGGAAAGGGAACAAGTAGAAGATATTTGTGAAGAATATAGTCAGTATGGTTTTGTAACACCTGCAAATTATAATGCACCTGGACAAATTGTTATTGCTGGAGAAACAGAAGCAACAGCAAAAGCAGCAGCAGCAGCGAAAGAAAGTGGTGCAAAAATTGTATCAAAGTTAAATGTAAGTGGTCCATTTCATACAGCATTATTAAAACCAGCCTCTGAAAAATTAGCACAAGAATTAAAACAACTACACTTAAATGATATGACTATACCTGTTATTACTAATGTAACAGGAAAAGAAGTAGAAAATAACGAGGATATTGTACCTCTTTTAATAAAACAAGTTATGAGTCCTGTAAAATGGGAAGAAACAATATTAACATTATCGGAAAAAGGTGTTGATACATTTGTAGAAGTTGGACCTGGTAAAACATTGAGTGGTTTTGTAAAAAGAACTGTAAAGGGTGCAACTATATTGAATGTGGAAAACCAAAAAACATTAGAAAAAACAATAGAAAAATTATTGTGATAAAATTGCGGAGGAATGAAATATGTTAAAAGGAAAAACAGTTCTAGTAACTGGTGCAGCGAAAGGAATAGGGAAAGCAATTGCAATTGCTTTTGCAAAAGAAGGTAGCAATATCGTATTGAATTATAGAAGTGCTGTATCTGATGACTTGATTGCAGAAATTAAAAGCTATGGCGTAGAATGTATGCCAATACAGGGAGATATTTCTGATTTTTCAAAAGCAAAAGAAATTACAGAGAAAGCAATAGAAAAGTTTGGAGGTATTGATGTTTTAATAAATAATGCTGGTATTACAAAAGATGGTCTTTTAATGCGTATGTTAGAAGAAGATTTTGATGCAGTATTAAATACAAATTTAAAAGGCAGTTTTAATATGACACGTCATGTAATTAACTATATGATTAAAAAACGTTCAGGAACGATTATCAATATTTCCTCTATTGTAGGAGTGATGGGAAATGCTGGACAAGTAAATTATGCTGCTTCAAAAGCTGGTGTGATAGGTATGACTAAATCCATTGCACGAGAAGTTGCTGCTCGTGGTATCACTTGCAATGCAATAGCGCCAGGATTTATTGAAACAGATATGACAGCAGTATTAAAAGAAGATATTGTAAAACAGATGATAGCACAAATTCCTATGAAAAAATTAGGTCAGGCAGAAGATATTGCACAAGCAGCAGTATTTTTGGCAAAAAGCCAATATATCACAGGACAAGTGATACATGTAAATGGTGGTATGGCAATGTGCTAAGGAGGTAAATCAATGAAAAGATGTGTGATTACAGGTATGGGGGCAATTACTCCATTAGGAAATGATGTAGAAAGTTATTGGCAAGGATTAAAAAATGGAGTTTGTGGTATTGACTATATTAAAAAATTTGATACAGAGGGATTTAAAGTAAAAATTGCTGGAGAAGTAAAAGATTTTGAAGCTGAAAAATATGTTGCTAAAAAAGAATTAAAAAGAAATGATATGTTTTCTATTTATGCTGTTGCAGCAGCAACACAAGCTTATGAAATGAGTGGATTAAAAGAGGGAGAAGTTGAGCCTGTTCGATTTGGTACGATTGTTGGTTCTGGTATTGGTGGTTTGTGGACAATAGAAGAACAAATTATTAAATTGAACGAAAGAGGTCCATCTAAAGTATCTCCTTTGTTTATTCCTATGGCAATTGGTAATATGGCAGCAGGAAATATTGCTTTGAAATTTCAAGCAAAAGGTACTTGTGAATCTATTGTAACTGCTTGTGCAACAGGAACAAATTCCATCGGAGAGGCTTATAGAAATATTAAACATGGTTATTTAGATGCTTGTTTTGCAGGTGGTGCAGAATATTCTATTACAAAAATAGGTCTAGCTGGCTTTAGTAATTTAACAGCATTGACTACTTGTGATGACCCTAAAAAAGCTTGTAAACCTTTTGATAAAAATAGAAGTGGTTTTGTTATGGGAGATGGAGCAGGTATATTACTTCTGGAAGAATTAGAACACGCTCAAAAAAGAGGAGCCAAGATTTATGGTGAAATTGTAGGATACGGTTCTACTTGTGACGCATATCACATTACTGCTCCTTGTCCAGATGGAGAGGGTGCAGCAAATGCGATACAAATGGCAATGTTTGAAGCAGGCATTACAGGTAAAGAGTTAGGCTATATCAATGCACATGGCACAAGTACAGAAGCAAATGATGCAGGAGAAACCGCAGCAATTAAACGTGCATTAGGGGACTATGCTTATCAAGTTCCAATTAGTTCTACAAAATCCATGACAGGGCATTTGTTAGGAGCAGCAGGAGCAATTGAAGCGATTGCTTGTATAAAGGCATTAGAAGAAGGATTTTTACCACCAACAATAGGATATGAAGAAAAAGATGATGCTTGTGATTTAGATTATATCCCAAATGTAGGTAGAAAATCAGATATTCAATATGCTTTGTCCAATTCATTAGGCTTTGGCGGTCATAATGGTGTACTTTGCTTTAAAAAATGGGAGGGTTAAACATGACTTATGCGGAAGTGAAGGAATTGATTTCTATTATAAATAATTCGGTTCTAACAAATTTTGAATTAACTATGGATAACGTTTCTGTTAAAATGAGTAAAAATAAAGATGTGATGATTTCTCAAGCAACGGAACAGAATAATGTAGCAACAGCTCCTATACAAATACAAAAAACAGAAGTTTCTGTACCTGTTATTTCAGAGGAAGAAAAGCCAGTTGATCAAAGTGGAAATATCGTAAAATCTCCTATTGTGGGAACATTTTATGCTGCTCCTGCTAGTGATAAACCAAGTTTTGTAAAAGTAGGAGATAAAGTAAAAGAGGGAGATACCCTTTGTATTGTTGAGGCTATGAAAATTATGAATGAAATACCAAGTCCATATACAGGAGAAATTGCAGAAATTTATGTTAAAAATGAAGAATTAGTAGAATATGGACAGCCTTTGTTCAGAATTAAATAAAGGAACAGCGGAGGAAATAAAGAAATGAATATAGAAGAAATTATGGACATTATACCACATAGATATCCATTTTTATTGATTGATAGAATAGAAGAAATTGTACCAGGAGAAAAGGTAGTTGCTATAAAAAATGTAACAATGAATGAGCAATTTTTTCAAGGACATTTTCCAGGTAGACCAGTAATGCCAGGTGTGTTGATTATTGAAGCTATGGCGCAAGCAGGCGCAGTTGCAATATTGTCTATGGAAGAATATAAAGGAAAAACGGCATTGTTTGGTGCAATTGATAAAGCAAAGTTTAGAAAACAAGTTGTACCAGGTGATACATTACGTTTAGAAGTAAGTATTATAAAATTGAAAAAGAATGCAGGCATCGGAAAGGGTATTGCATATGTTGGGGAGAAAAAAGCCGCTGAGGGTGAATTTACATTTTTAATTGGATAATTTTCTCCAAAGGAGGTGTTTTAAGTGTTTCATAAAGTATTGATTGCAAACAGAGGAGAGATTGCTGTCCGTATCATAAGGGCTTGTAGAGAAATGGGGATTGCTACAGTTGCTGTTTTTTCAGAACCAGATAGAGATGCATTGCATACACAATTAGCAGATGAGGCAGTTTGTATTGGACCAGCAAAGGGAATAGATAGCTATTTAAATATGGAAAATATTATCAGTGCAGCAGTAGCAAAAAAAGCGCAAGCAATTCATCCAGGATTTGGATTTTTAGCAGAAAATAGTACATTTGCTGCTATGTGTCATGAGTGCAATATTCAATTTATAGGCCCATCTTCAGAAGTCATTGAAATGATGGGAAATAAATCTAATGCTAGAGATATGATGAAAAAAGCGAATGTTCCTGTTGTTCCTGGTAGTGATGGTACTGTAGATACTGTAGAAGAAGCGCTCGAAATGGCAAAAAAAATAGGTTATCCTGTTATGATTAAGGCATCAGCAGGCGGTGGTGGTAAAGGAATCCGTATTGTAAGAGAAGAAAAAGAACTAATGCAAGCATATGAGGCTGCTAAAAGTGAAACAGTTGCTGCTTTTGGTGATGATAAAATGTATATGGAAAAGGTCATTGAGCATGCAAGACATATTGAAATACAAATATTAGGTGACCATTTTGGAAATGTAATACATTTAGGAGAAAGAGATTGTTCTTTACAAAGAAGAAATCAAAAAGTATTAGAAGAAGCTCCTTCTGTTGCTATTTCTGATGAAACAAGAAAGAAAATGGGAGAAGCAGCAGTCCGAGCAGCAAAAGCAGTTGGCTATGAAAATGCTGGTACAATAGAATTTTTGTATGATAGAAATAGTAATTTTTATTTTATGGAAATGAATACACGGATACAAGTAGAGCATCCTGTTACAGAAATGATTACTGGTATAGATATTGTAAAAGAACAACTAAAAATTGCTTCTGGTGAAAAATTAGAATTAACACAGAAAGATGTTAGAATCAATGGTCATGCAATTGAATGTAGAATTAATGCAGAAAATCCAAAACTTAATTTTATACCATCTCCAGGACATATTGACTTTTTGCTTATGCCAGGAGGTATGGGAACAAGGATAGATAGTGCTATTTATGCTGGTTGTGATATTCCACCATATTATGATTCTATGTTAGCAAAAGTAATTGTTCATGGTAAAAATAGAATAGAGGCAATTGAAAAAATGAGACGTTGTTTACATGAATTTGTAATTGAGGGAGTTATAACCAATATTGAGTTTATGGAAGAAATATTAGCAAATGAGAAATATATGAAAGGGGACTTTGATACTTCTTTCATTATGAATGAGATTATAAAATAGTGATTGGAGGAAATATTCATGAACTTATTCAAAAAAAAGAAATATATTAGAATGAATCCTCCAGAAACCGTTTCTGTATCAGAAATAGAAGCACCAAGTATACCAGATGGTCTATGGATAAAATGTCAGCATTGTGACAAAACAATTTATACAAAAGAAATTAATGAATATAAAATATGTCCTAATTGTGGTTATCATTTTCGTTTAACAGCAAAAGAGAGAATTGATTTAATTGCTGATGAAAATTCTTTTAAAGAATGGGATAGCAATATGATAGCAAAAAATCCTATGGATTATCCTGATTATGATAAAATTATATCAAAAGCACAACTAAAAACAGAATTAAAAGATGCTGTTATCACAGGTTGCTGTAAAATTGGAGAATATGATGCTGTTTTAGCTGTAATGGATAGTCATTTTATGATGGCATCTATGGGTTCTGTAGTAGGGGAAAAAATTACGAGAGCAATTGAAAGAGCAACAGAATATCAATTACCTGTGATTATATTTACAGCTTCTGGTGGTGCAAGAATGCAAGAGGGAATTATTTCGCTTATGCAAATGGCAAAAACAAGTTCTGCCTTGAATCGTCATTCAAAAGCAGGATTGTTGTATATTTCTGTTATAACTGACCCTACAACAGGAGGTGTTTCTGCTAGTTTTGCTAGTTTGGGAGATATTATACTTTCTGAACCAAATGCAACAATTGGTTTTGCAGGCAGGAGAGTAATTGAGGGTACCATTAACGAAAAATTACCTGATGAATTTCAAACGGCTGAATTTCAGTTAGAGCATGGATTTTTAGATAAAATTGTACCAAGAACAGAGATGAAAAATACATTGACACAACTATTAAAACTGCATTGTCAAAAGGGGGAAAATGAAGATGAGTAATACAGCTATGGAAATTGTAAAAAAATCCAGAATGGTATCAAGACCTACGACATTGGAGTTTATTGAGCAAATATTTACTGATTTTATAGAATTACATGGTGATAGATATTTTGCAGATGATAAAGCTATGATAGGTGGTATTGCCTTATTAGATAATCAGCCTGTTACTGTAATCGGTGTACAAAAGGGACATACTATAGAAGAAAATGTAAAAAGAAGTTTTGGCTCCCCAAATCCAGAGGGATATAGGAAACAGTTGCGCTTGATGAAGCAAGCAGAAAAGTTTCATAGACCAGTCATACTTTTTGTAAATACTTCTGGGGCTTACTGTGGTATTGGAGCAGAAGAAAGAGGTCAGGGAGAAGCAATTGCTAGGAATTTGATTGAAATGTCTGGTTTAACTGTACCAATTATTAGTATTTTTATAGGAGAAGGCGGAAGTGGGGGAGCTTTAGCACTCGCATTAGCAGATAGAGTGTGGATGTTAGATAATGGTATGTATGCTGTGCTTTCTCCTGAGGGATTTGCTAGTATATTGTGGCGTTCTCCAGAGCGTTCTGGTGATGCAGCAGAACTGATGAAATTGACAGCTCCAGATTTGTTGAAAAATGGTGTTATTGAAAAAATAATACCAGAATCGGCACAAGGATTAGAACAAGATTTAGAGTATACAACATCAATATTAAAGCAAGCACTAATAGAAGAATTAAAAATATTAAAGAGTTTAACTATAGAAGAATTATTAAATCAACGTTATCAGCGTTTTCGTAAATATGGTGAATTTACAGAATCATAAGAAATAAAAATACCTATTTTATATTGTATAGTAGGTATTTTTATTTTTGTAAAATTGTATAAATATGGAAACTCCTGTACATACTTTTTATATGATACAGGAGGGATAGTATGAACAAAAAAGAAATGATATGGATATTTACAATTTGTTTTTCTGTTGGTATAGTAAGTTGTATTATTACTGCTGAAATATATAGTAAAAAAATGAAAGCATTATATTCTACTGTAGCAGCACAAAATGCCACTTTAGCAGAAGAAAGTGTTGTAGTTGCTACAGATACAGCAAGAATTACACCTTCTACTAAAATGGTATATGAATACTACTATACAGAAGATGGTGTTACACAAACATTAGAAGATGTTCCACCCTATTTTTTGTTAGATATGACATTAGAAGATATGAAAAAGGTATATACAGATTGGCAAATTATTTCTTTTTCTTCTAAAGAAGTTGTAATGAGAAAATCGTTAGAAGCAAAAAGCAATGAACAGTATATCATAGGAGAAAATAATGGATATGTTGCTGTATATTATAAAGAACCACAACATGGAATTATATTACATGAAGTAACAAATACACCAATTTCTGCATTACCATTAGAGGAAAGGGAAAGATTACAAGAGGGAATTTCTGTTACAGGTGATGAAAATTTATATAAAATTTTGTCAGATTATACCAGTTAAAAATAAAAATATGGTGTTTTGGACAAAAAAATACAATTGTATCAAAAAAAATTCATTAAATTTTTAAAATTTTAGTAGACAGATAATATAAGTGGTGCTATAATAAAAATGTGAAAACTCCCCAATATTTTCACATGCAGCTTAAATGCTGCAATCCCAATAAGAAATACCTTCTCTTTGTGGAAAAAGACTATCATCGGCAGGTAGTCTTTTTTCATATGTTATAATAATTGTAAGTAAAGAAACTTCTATTTGTTTTATAAATAAAACATGAGACCAATCATTTAATTTGTTCAAATGTTTTATTTTATTTACTTTTCATAAATAGATTTGACATGATTTCTATTGGCATTTATAATAAAATTGTATAGAGTAGCGGAAT
>CAMXTM010000068.1 GCA_947246775.1 uncultured Clostridium sp.
TATAGCAGATAATAGTGAAACAGAAAAAATAGAGCAAAGTAATAGTGTTCCAAATATAACAGATGTGGCGGAGATAGTACAACCATTTGTACAACCACTAGAAAAAATAGAAGCACAACAAACCGTACAAAATATATCACAAAATATAGTACAAACTGAACCAATGATGGAAAATATGGTACAAGCAACTAAAGCAAATGAACTAGAACAAACACAGACAACTGTTACAGAAAACGAAATACCAGTAGTAGCAGAAGATGCAAATAGTATTCTTGTTTCTATCAATGGCACATGGAAAACAATTCCACTCAATGACAGAAAAAACCTGCTTTTTTATGATATGCTCAACTATGTAGACATTGATTTAGAAAAACCACAAGGAAATATTGTACTAAAATTAAATGGCGAAGACGCAGCCTATACAGCAGTTATTACACAAGGAGATTCTATAGAAATCGGCTGGGATAAACCATAAAAAATCCTATCAAATTGTAACAGAAGCTATATTTTATTTTTGATATAAAATATAGCTTTTTTGATGTAAAAAAAAATAAAATAAACACTAAAATAGGTGTAGCTATTATGATTTGCGTTCTTTTGCCGATATATGTAATAAGTAAATTTTTTTTAGATATACTATAATGATATAATGAACATCATAATAGACTATTAAAATAATATTGCATAAAAGTGAATTGAGGTGATTCCATGAAAATAGCATCTAACAGTCTTTATACTTCTTATAACATACAAAAAGAAACAGCAAGGTTGCAAACTTCTGAGAAAAATCAAAGAAAGATTGACAGGAATTTTGATAAAATTTTGATAAAGTCCAGTCCTTCTTCGGATTCTAATGATAAATTTGCAAACGACATTGCAGCGAAACTTTCCTCCGAAGTGAGAAAACCAGCGTCCTCGGAACAGCTCAAATCACTGCAACAAAAAGTAGCTGATGGAACTTATCAAATTGATTTAGACGCTATTGTTAAAAAAATGCTTTTTTAACCAATGTTAATTTGAAGAATTTCCATTTAAGAAGGGAGTCATTATGTATACTTTAGATGATTTTATAGACTTGCTGGAAAATTTGATATTGCTTTTTGACGATTTGACTGATGTAGAAGAAATCAAACTAGAAGCAGTCAAAAACAAAGATATGGACAAATTAAATGATTGTATGAAAGAGGAGCAAGTTTATCTTCTGCAATTTCGTGGATTAGATAAAAAAAGAGAATCCATGCAAAAAGAACTTGGTTTTGAAAATATGAAATTTGCACAAATCATTGCAAACATAAAAGACAAACAATATAGAGAAGAATTTGACGATATATACCGTACATTGAGGGAAACAATGAACTACTATCAGCAACTTCATAATAGTGCCAAAAGCATCATTGAATTTAATTTAACTAGTATTGATAAAGCAATCGAAATATTAAAGCAACAAACTCCTTCTGTACCACAAGGAAATCAAGGTAATGTTACCTATTCTCCTGATGGTCAGGTTCATGCGAATAAACCAATGAACTTTACGAACAAAATAATATAAAACGGAGGTAATGTCAATGATTCGTTCATCTTTTGCCGGCTTTACAACAGCAAAACTTGGTATTTCTTCAAGCCAGTCTGCGCTGAATGTAATCGGTCAAAATATTTCAAACGTTAATACAAAAGGATACACAAGACAACGTGTTGATTTAAGTAGTTTTAATGCAACAACAGGTCCTAGACAATGGGGTAGCGTAAATGATACCTTTATTGGAAATGGTGTTGTAGTAAATAGAGTAGAACAAGTACGTGACCCTTATTTAGACTTACGTTTTCGTACAGAAATGGCAAGTGTTGGCTACTATGATAAGACACTTGCAGCACTGGAAGATTTGGAAGCAGTGCTTGACGAGGTAGATAAAGAGGGTAGTATTCATAATCAATTAGAAGCGGTATTTAAAGCATTAAACGAATTTAACCCACAAGCAGCAAATAATGAGTTCCAAAATATGGCAAAAACGGAAATGCAATTATTAACACAGTATTTTAATAATTATTCCAATAGAATACAGCAGACAAAAGAAGAAAACATGACCTTATTTAAAGACCAAACTGTGCCAGAACTCAACAAATTGTTAAAAGATATTACACGCTTAAATGAAAGCATTAAAGAAAATGAATTGATGGGCAACCCAGCACTGGAATTGCGTGACGAAAGAAACTTACTTTTAGACGAACTTTCTGACTATGTCAAAATAGAAGTTACATACGAAAAGAAAAATGTAGGACTTTCTAGTAGAGAAGTAGAAGAATGTACTGTCAAAATGTTGGGCGTAGATGATAAGGGTAATTTTTATAAATATACCATTATAGACCATGATAAAGCATCCCAATTTTCTGTTACAGATGATTGCTCTAATTTAACTATGACAGATGTACATGGTAATCCATTAGCTGATATTGGTAGTGTGCTAAAACCAACTGGTGGTACACCTGGTAATTTTGGTACTACAGAAGCTGAAGCTATGACAAAATTACTTGAAGACATACAAACATTTACCAACCTTGTAAATGACCAAATGGTAAAAATGGATGAGCAATATAAGGCAATTGACAGTTGGGGCGCAAAGGTCAATAATTTGAGTAAAAAAGGTGGCAAACTGCTTGATGAATTAAAAACCACCTTAGTATCTGCAAGAAGTGTTGACGCTTCTGTAGTAAGACTGCAAGAAGAACTTGATGCATTAAAAACACAATATCCAAATCCAACCGAAGAACAGCAAAAAGAAATTGACGCAGCACAAAAGAAAGTAGACGACAAGAAAAAAGTACAAGAAATATATAATGAGCGTCTTTATGGTCAAACAACCAAACCAGAGCCATTAGATGAAGATGGAAACCCAACTGCTGATGCAATCAATGCTTTAGACCCTCAGGGTACTGGTATTTATAATAAGTTAATCAAAATATATGGTAAAATAGATGATGTTACTGCACAACCTCCAACATTTGTAAAAGACCCTGACACAGGTCAATTTGCTACAGGAGACTTAGCTGATGCAAGAAAAAAATTAGCAGATGCGCAGGCACAATTACTAGTAGAGCGAGAAGCATATTCAGCCGCTGTAAAAGACCTCCATGTAGCGATAGAGGGCGGAGTGAATTCTCAAGGTCAAACAGTAAAAGGCTTAGAAGAATATGCTAACATCACAGTAGAATGGGAGACATACCCAGTAGATGGCACTACCTTTTTTGTTTCACTACCTACTATTACTCTAGCAGGTACAGCAGCAAGAGATGGTAATGGTATTCCTTTGTTCGATGCAGATACTGTATCAAAACAAGCAGATGGTACAGTTAAAATAGGAACAATAGGTAATATTGCTGTAAATGGTGATACCATCACGATAACAGATACAAGAGGTATAGAATATACAGAAAAAACTACAAATGTTGATGGTACTCCTTATGAGTATACAATGAATGGTGGTAACATGGTAATTGCAAAAGATGACCATGGTAACGCCATACTTGATATGCCTGACCAGAAAAATATGTATAAATTTATGCAAGAAGATTCTGGCAGCGTAAAAGCAGCTTTAGATATGTTTAACCGTGCAGGTGAATTTGATGGTACAGACGACCGCGGCTACGATTACTACATCAATATGCTAGATGTTTTTGCAAGACAAATTGCAAAAGTATTTAATGAAGCAAATACAAAAGATGTAAATGGTAATCCATTGCTAGACGCTGACGGAAAACCTATTGATTACGCAAATGCACTGTTTGGTGTAAATGGTGAAGTGCCAGTTAAAAATATGAACATTACAAATGCTGCTGGTAAATATTTGAGTTATGATGGTACTTTTTCATCTGATAACCCATTACCAGATGTTTTTAAAACAAATGATGCAGGTGAATTGTTAGATAAAGATGGTAATGTTATAAAATATGGTACGAGTGATACACCTGTTACATTGGGTACTTTCCAAGTTGATAATGCTGGCAATTTAGTAGATAAAAATGGTAATATATTAAAAGACGACAAAGGTAATAATATTACACAAACTCAATTAAAAGATGCACTTGACAAAGCAGTATTTGATGAATCAGCACTAGCTGCATATGGCATTGTAAAAAACACAAAAGCAACATACAAAGACCCAAATCAAAATAATGGTATTACTGAAGTAAATCCTGGTGATTGGGTAGACAAAGATGGTGCTGCATTATTTAAAGATAATCCAAATGACATCAACGATAAAACAAATAGAGATATTATATTAAACAGAATAGTCAAAGGCGCTAATGATTCTACTGACGCTGACGCATTGAAAACATTAGATGGCAAAGTGCCAAAAATTGACTACGACCAAATTACAGCGTCTAACTTTACGATTTCAAAAGACTGGGCAGATGCCAAAACAAACTTTGTGCAGACACATGACCCATCACAGACGGCTGGTTACAATGACAACATCAACCATTTGATTGCGCAGTTTACAGAAAAACAAAACTACACAATAACACAGCCTGATGGTACACAGAAAAAAGTATTTAATGGTACTTTTGTAGAATTTTATGACAATGTGGGCAATCAGCTCGGTTTGGATATTAAATCTTCTACTGTATTGGTAAATAGTTATATTACAGTAGCAAACGACATCGCAAATAACAGAGATGCCATTTCTGGTGTTTCTTTAGACGAAGAGGGTATTGATATGCTGAGATTCCAAAAATCCCTCACTGCTTCCATGAGGCTCATGACAGCATTAGATGAGGCATTAGATAGAATCATTAACAACATGGGCGTTGTAGGCAGATAAAAATAAAATAGGAGGTAAAAACAATGGCTAGTAGTGGAATGCGTATTACAACAAACGCAATGATTAGAAATTATTCTACAAATTTAAATAAAGCTTTAGGTGATTTGGATTCCAAAAGAAACACCGTATCTAGTGGCAGAAATTTTAATAAAATTGCGGAAGACCCTGCCGCTGCAATGAAATCTTTTAAATTAAGAAGTAACTTTGCTAGAACAGATGTGCAAAGAGAAAATACAAAGGACGCACAAGAAAAATTTGATGCGATTACCTTAAATGTTTTAAATTGTTCTTCTATGACAAAAACTTTCTTGACAACAAGGTTAAGAGCGGTCAATGCTCCTACTTCTTCTTATGAAACACGTCAAGCATATAAACAAGAAGTTGACCAGTTAATTGATAGCTTTTTGCAGCAGATGAACGGCACATATAACGAAAACTTTATCTTTGGTGGTGCTAGTACAAAAGACTTGCCTTTTGAAAAAGTAGATGGTGAAATACTTTATAGAGGTTTACCAGTCAATACACAAACTTATTTGACAAAAGATGAATTGTCTAAGGCATTGTCAACTAGTTTACAATTAACTGATGGAGATGCTACTGCTAATCCAACAATACCAGCATCAAATCCAACTCTTTCAGATGCATTAGAAAAAATTATGGGAAAAGATGACACGATTTCCTATGACAAACTAGCGGCTGCATTAGATAATGAAGAAGTAGTTGAATTTTTAGGAAACAATAACCTAACAGAAGGACAAAGTCGTGTATACAAATTAAAATTAAACAAAGACATTGACAACCAATTAAAATACAACACTTACATGAATGAACACAGCTATAGAGATATTGGTTTTGGTATGAAAGAAGAAAGTGGTCAAATTGTTTCTACTAGTGCATTTGATGCCGCAGTAAACGGTTTGCAGGTGTTTGGACATGGTGTAGATGAAGACGGTTTGCCTAACAACATTGTTGCACTTGCACAAGAACTTTCCAACTTATTAGGTTTGGAATCCATTGAGGGAGCTGATTTAGAAAAATTTGGAAAAATTATAGATAAATTCCCTCAGGCACACAGCGACATGGTAGACAATGGTCTTGCTGCACTAGGTACTAAGGCAAAATTCTTAGAAAACACGCACGATTTGCTGACAGAGACTTCTCAAATCTTAAACGAGCAAATCAGCAACTTAGACTTCTGTGACCCTGCTGAAGCAATTACAAACTTGATGTGGTCACAATATACTTATAACGCTACATTAAAAGTTGGTAATACATTACTTTCTAATTCTTTTATTGACTTTATGAGCTAAAAAAAGTAATATATATACAAAAAGTTCTTCAAAATACGGAGAACTTTTTGGTGTTTCTATCAATAGTAAAAAACCAGTATTGGTTTTTAGCAGAATCTGTTTTCTGCGCATATATATTAAAATGTTCATTAAAATTCTGGCAAAAAAATGATAAAAAGAAGGGGGATTGTACATGGAGCAATTACTAAAAATCACAACTGTTCCAATTTCTATTGAATTTAAAGTAAATAACGCCAGACTTGAGCAAAGACGTGGTACGGTTGACCTAGAAGTCAGCCGTGACGAGGGAAATTTTAGAATCAAAAGCCGCCCTATTCGTTTGAATATGGATACCTTTCAGGCAAGAGATTCTGTTCGCCCTGCATCTGCAAAATCTATGTTGGATAGTTTTGCTCAAAAGGGCAAAAATGCCGCTTATCAAGCAACTGCAACTTATGCTCAAGAAGGGCAGATTTTGCTCAGCGCAACGCTGGGAGATGATGCATTAGACCAAATTATTAAACAGAGAAACACCATCAATACAGACTATGGTTTGGACTTTTTACCAAAAACAGACGCCAATCTGGACTGGATAGAGCCTGACATTACCATACAGTATGAAATGGACAAATTAAACTTTGACTGGAAAATAAACAAAGCTGGATTTGAATTTATACCAGGAAGTATTGAATTTTCTGTGACACAGCGCCCAGACGTATTGATTGAGTATGTTGGTGACCCACTTTACGTGCCACCAAGCGCCAACCCAAACTATACGCCCGCTGTGGACATCAAAGCATGAGGTGAATTATGATAAAAGAGTGCAGCACAAAATATTTCGGAAACTACTCCTATGATGACAGTAGCGTCATTGTATTTGACAACGGGCTTTTTGGCTTTGAGGAGCAAAAACAGTTTTTATTGATACAGCTTGACCAAAACAATGAAAATGTGCTTTGTTTACAGAGTTTGACGGACTCTAACATTGCTTTTTTTACCGTCAATCCTTTTGCTTTTTATGAGGATTATAACCCTGTCCCTACGGACAAGGAAATTGCGGCAATCGGCGCGCGGGACATGGGCGACGTACTTGTTTATGTTATCTGCGCCATGACGGACGACATCAACACCAGTACGGCAAACCTAAAATGTCCTATTATGATAAATTCACACAACAAAAAGGCAGTGCAAGTGATATTAGACAATCCTGAGTATCAATTTCGTCATTCTTTCTCTGCTTTGGGGCAAAAAGAGGGGGGCGAAAGCGCATGTTAATTTTACAGCGTAAGGCTTCACAATCCATTGTTATTAATGGCAACGTCACCATTACGATACAGGAAATCACGGCGGATAGAGTCAAAATAGCAGTAGATGCGCCACGAGAAATCTCGATAGTGCGTTCGGAATTGTTGGAAGCAGCAAGTGCCAACCAAGAAGCGACCAATGCGGCTGTTGCCGACTTGTCAGCGCTTTCTAGCCTGTCTGCACTGTCTCAGCTAACCAAAAAAGACAAATAAAAAAGCTCCCCTATTTCTAGGGGGGCTTTTTTTGAATAACATACTTAGCTTTATCGCCTCTGTCGCCGTAGGCGTAGTTGCAAACTACAGTTAGTTTACTATTAAAAATCCAATTTGTCAAGAGAAAAACCAAAGCACTAGACAAAAAACGACAAATACTGTATAATAACATCATTGTTGGTGCCTCCAACGGAAAGGAGGTGGAGGTCATGACTAGCAATATCATAAGCTTTATCGCTTCTGTTGCGGCAGGCGTAGTTGCAAATTGCATCTACAAATTCTTCGATAGAAGGTAGATAAAGCAAAATCCCCAAGAGCGGCAACTCTTGGGGATTTCTTATTGTTGTTGAGTCCATGACTAGCAATTATTCACTTCCTATTATACAGCAAAAATCCAATTTGTCAAGAGACAAAAAGCGACAAATACTGTATAATAACCTTGTTGTTGGACTCCTTCCGATGAAAAGGAGGTGAATCCCATGTTCAACAACGTTATAGACTTTTTAATGACTGTTACAGCGGGAATTGTAATACATTACATTTGCCGCTGGATTGACAAACATTAATAAAGCAAAATCCCCAAGAGGTACCAGCTCTTGGGGATTTCTTTTTGTTGTTGTTTAATCCCATGTTCAACGTTGTTTTTTTCACTTCCTATTATACAGCAAAAAACCAAATTGTCAATAGACAAAAAACGACAAATACTGTATAATAACCTTGTTGTTGATCTCCTTCCGATGGAAAGGAGGTGAATCTTATGATCAACAACGTTGCAGACTTTATAATGACTGTTACAGCGGGAATTGTAATACATTACATTTGCCGTTGGATAGACAGACATTAAGATAAAGTCAAAATCCCCAAGAGGTACCATCTCTTGGGGATTTCTTGTTGTTGTTTTTCTTATGATCTCAACGTTGCCTTTTTCACTTATTATTATACAGCAAAAACGCTATTTGTCAATAGACAAAAAGCGACAAATATTGTATAATAACATCATTGTTGGCGCCTCCAACGGAAAGGAGGTGGAGGTCATGTTCAGCAATATAATAGGTTTTATCTCTTCTATTGCAGCAGGCGTAGTTGCAAACTGCATCTACAAATTCTTCGACAGAAGGTAGATAAAGCAAAATCCCCAAGAGCTCGTACCTCTTGGGGATTTCTTATTGTTGTTGAGTTTATGTTCAGCAATTATTCACTTCCTATTATACAGCAAAAAACCAAATTGTCAATAGAAAAAAATAACAAAAAAAGGTTGGCTTGCGCCAACCCTTTT
>CAMXTM010000069.1 GCA_947246775.1 uncultured Clostridium sp.
TCAAGACCAGCAGCCTGTAATGCACGAATTGCAGCTTCACGTCCTGAACCAGGTCCTTTTACAAATACTTCTACTGTCTTTAAACCATAATCTGATGCAGCCTTTGCTGCTGTATCTGCTGCCTGTTGTGCAGCATATGGTGTGGACTTCCTTGAGCCTCTAAAACCTAACTGTCCTGCACTTGCCCAGGAAAGCGCATTTCCTGCGGCATCTGTTATTGTAACAATTGTATTATTAAAAGTAGACTGAATATGCGCTTGACCACGTTCTACACGTCTTTTATCACGACGTCTACGTGTCGTTGTCTTTCTTACTGCTTTCTTTGCCATTTTACACTCAAACCTCCTTACGAAATATGATTATTTCTTCTTATTCGCTACTGTTTTTCTTGGACCTTTTCTTGTTCTCGCATTCGTCTTTGTCTTTTGTCCCCTTACTGGAAGCCCTTTTCTATGACGAATTCCTCTATAACAACCAATTTCTATAAGACGTTTGATATTTAAAGCAATTTCACGTCTTAAATCACCTTCAACCTTTTGTGAACGGTCAATGACATCTCTAATACGTGATACTTCTTCATCTGTCAAATCTCTTACCCTTGTATCAGGATTTACTCCCGCTTCTTTTAATATTCTATTGGAACTTGGTCGTCCGATTCCATATACATATGTTAAACCAATTTCAACTCGTTTCTCTCTTGGTAAGTCTACACCAGCAATACGTGCCATGTATTAATTACACCTCCTGAAAAAATTCTATCATTATCTATATCAACTACTACTTTATTTTTACATTTTTTTAGTAACGTTGGGTATCACAAATAGGGATATAGTCCGTCCACTATCAGCTGCCCCCACTATTAACTGTATACTCCTTCGATACCTATTTTGACGGATTTTTTCTCCTCCGGTCTGGTAAGGACTTGTTGCCCCCTCCATCACCATAAATAGATTATCAGCCTATTATCAATTTCTTATCAGCCCTGTTTTTGTTTATGTTTTGGATTTTCACAAATGACCATTACACGACCTTTTCTTTTGATAATTCTACATTTCTCACACATCGGTTTTACAGATGGTCTTACCTTCATTGTGAATCGCTCCTTCCTTATTTCGCTCTCCATATGATTCTTCCTTTTGTTAAATCATATGGTGACATCTCTACTAATACTTTATCCCCTGGCAATATCCTTATGAAATTCATACGAAGTTTGCCGGAAATATGCGCCAATATTTGATGGCCATTCTCTAATTCTACCTGAAACATTGCATTCGGTAATTTCTCCAATACAGTTCCTTCTACTTCAATTACGTCATCTTTTGACAAAACCTAGAAACCTCCTTTTTCTTTACTATATTCTCTCAAAACTTTTACAATATCAGCATTTAACAGATAGCTTTTTTGATTCAGTTTTTCCTGTAAAGAGCTACTGACATATTTCGTTGGTTGTATATGTTTTATCTTCTTCCTTTTTGGTTTTTCCAAAGGTCTCCTTTTTCCATCTATCAGATATACATATTCTCCCTCAATAGACAAAATGACAAATATTTCACCTTTATCATGTCCGCTCTTAGAATACACAATCTGACCAACCTCATACTCCACTGTCCATCACTCCTTATGGCAGTAATGTGAGAATTTCTGGTTCTCCATTCGTAATTACTACTGTATTTTCATAATGTGCTGCATAAAGACCATCCTTTGTTACAGCCGTCCAGCCATCTTTTAACACCTTTAATTGGTAAGAACCCATATTTACCATAGGCTCTATCGCTAGCACCATACCTCTTTTGAGCTTTACACCTCTCCGTTGCTCTCTATAGTTCGCTACTGATGGGTCTTCATGAAGTCTCCTACCAATGCCATGACCTACATAGTCCCTCACAACAGAAAAGCCATTCTTTTCTACATACTCTTGTATTGCAGTGCCAATATCATTCAAATGACACCCTTCTTTTGCATACCGTATTCCCTCAAAAAAACTTTGCTTTGTAACATCAATCAGTTTTTGAGCTTCTTGTGAAATATCTCCTACTGCATATGTCCTCGCAGCATCTCCATGATAACCACCTATATAACTACCCATATCTATACTGATAATGTCCCTTACTTTCAGCTTCCTATCACTTGGAATACCATGTACGATTTCATCATTAACAGATGTACAAATAGATGCAGGAAAACCGCCATAACCTTTAAATGATGGTACTGCTCCTTGACTTCGGATAAATTCTTCCGCTATAATATCCAACTCTTTTGTTGTGACATCAGGTTTTATTTCTTTTTTCAATACCTCATCTAATTTCGCAAGTATCTCTCCTGCTACTCTCATCTTCTCAATTTGTTCCCTTGTCTTTATATGAATCGCCATTTTATTATGCCTCTAATTCAGCTATAATCACTTTAGAAACTTCTTCTACTCCCAGCATACCATCTACTTCAAACAATATGCCTTGCTTATTATAATACTCTACCAAAGGCTCAGACTGTTCATGGAATGTCGCAAGACGTGCTTTTCCTGCTTCCAATGTATCATCTTTTCTTTGTGTTAAGGCTTCTCCACACACATCGCAAATACCTGCTTTTTTAGATGGTAATGATATTTTATTATAAGAAGCTCCACATTTTGGGCAGGTCTCTCTTGCTGTAATTCTCTCCAGCATAACATCATCTGGTGCATTAATATAAATTGCTTTATCTAATTTTACCATATCGTCCAGTTTCTCTGCCTGCACTGTGGTACGAGGAAAACCGTCCAATATAAAACCATTTTTACAATCATCTTGTTTAATTCTTTCATTTACAATAGCAATGATTAATTCATCTGGCACCAAACCGCCACTAGCCATAATGCTTTTTGCTTTATTTCCTAACTCAGTCCCACGACTTACTTCCTCTCTAAGCATATCCCCTGTTGAGATATACGCTAATTTAAAGCGGTCAATCAATTTTCTTGCTTGTGTTCCTTTTCCTGCCGCTGGCGCACCTATCAGTACTAATCTCATACGGTTTTCTCTCCCTTCTTTATCTTACTACTATACAACCTTTCAGAAATGCAATGCATTTCCAAAAGGTCAAAACATTAATTTCCTAAAAATCCCTTATAGTGTCTCATAAGCAACTGAGATTCTAAAGCTTTTACAATATCTAAAGCAACACCAACTACGATGATTAATGTTGTTCCTCCAAAACCAACATTTACTTTGAATATCCACTGCATTACTACTGGTGCCATAGCTAATATCGCATAACATACTGCACCTACCAATGTAATACGGCTTACTACTCTCGTAATATAGTCACTTGTTGGTTGTCCTGGTCTAATTCCAGGAATAAATCCGCCGCTCTTTTTCATGTTTACTGCTATCTGATTTGGGTTAATCACAATAGAGGTATAAAAATATGTGAATACTATAATCAGTACAACATACAAACATGCGCCAACTGGATTCGTTATACGAAGCGTCTCGATTATCTTTGTAAACGTTTCACCTTTATTTGGTATAAACTGACCAATTTGTTCTGGAAACTGTAACAAAGAAATCGCAAAAATGATAGAAATAACTCCAGAAGTATTTACTTTAATTGGCATAAATGTACTTCTGCCACCAACCTGCTTCCTTCCTGCCATCTTAGCAGAATATTGCACAGGTAATCTTCTTTCTCCGTCATTCAAATACACAATAAATACTAATATTATCAAAAGTATCACAAGTATACCAACTACTGTTCCTATACCTTTTGCTCCAGAACCTGCTGCCATATCATACATGCTCTTTACTGCAATTGGCAAACTAGAAACAATATTTATAAATATGACCATAGAAGAACCATTACCAATACCTTTTGCTGAAATTTGTTCTGCCAACCACATAATAAATGTTGAACCACAAATCAATGTAATTACTGAACTCATATACAACAACGTACTATCTGCTACAAATAATCCCCTATAGCTATATGTTACACCAAGTCCTTGCAACAATGCAAGCACTACTGTCAAATATCTGCTATAAGATTGTACTTTTTTTCGTCCTTCTTCTCCCTCTTTTGACATTTGCTCTAATTTTGGTATGGCAATCGTCAATAACTGCATGATAATAGATGATGTAATATATGGTCCAATACCCATTGCAAATATTGACCACTGTGAATTTGCTCCTCCCGCAATCATACTATATAGTGTTCCTATACCTGCTGCTTGCTGCGCTTCTTTCACTCCTACTACATCAATTCCTGGTATCGCAATAATTGTACCTAACCTTACAATCGCAAATATCATTAGTGTATAAAGTATTTTATCGCGGATTTCTTTTACTTTCCAAGCGTTGATGAAAACGTTAAACAATTCAAATCACCTCTGCTTTTCCGCCGGCAGCTTCAATTTTTTCTACGGCAGATTTACTAAACTGCTGTACCTTAATTGTAAGCTTTTTATCAAGCTCTCCAACTCCAAGAATTTTTACACCATCTTTTGGATTGCTGATTAAACCAACAGCTTTTAAAGCATCAATATCAATTACTGCATCATTTTCAAATCTATCATTTAATAAACCTACATTTACTGTTACAATTTCTTTTGAATTTCTACATTTAAAACCTCTTTTTGGAAGTCTTCTATACAAAGGCATTTGTCCGCCCTCAAATCCTACTTTACCGCCAGAACCAGAACGTGCTCCTTGTCCTTTATGACCTCTGCCCGCTGTTTTGCCATTGCCTGAGCCATGACCTCTGCCTTTTCTCCAATTATTTTGTCTGGAGCCTTCTGCAGCTTTCAATTCGCTTAAGTTCATTTTGGCACCTCCTTCATTCTTTCTATCATTAAATTTCTTCCACTTTTACAAGGTGACTTACTTGTTTTACCATTCCACGGATTGCCACATTGTCTTGATGGATTTTACTACTATGGAGTTTCTTCAAACCCAAAGCCTGTACTGTCTTTTTATGTTTTGGGATTGCTCCGATTGTTGATTTCACTAATGTGATTTTAATTTCTGCCACCGTTCATTCCCTCCTTAGCTCAAGAGTTCTTCTACTGTTACGCCACGAAGTCTTGCAACAGCTTCTGGTGTTGTTACTCTGGATAAACCTTCAATCGTTGCACTAACAACATTACGTTTGTTATTAGAACCTAATGATTTTGTTCTAATATTACGAATACCTGCTAACTCTAATACCGCACGTGCAGGACCACCTGCTATAATACCAGTACCTTCTGCTGCTGGCATAAGCAATACGCTCGCACTGCCAAATTTTCCTTTTGTTTCATGATAGATACTATCTACTTCATTTCTTGAAACTGTAATAATATTTTTCATTGCATCTTCTTTGCCTTTACGTATGGCATCTGGAATTTCTGCTGCTTTACCAAGTCCGCAGCCAACGTGTCCATTACCATCGCCAACTACAACCAATGCAGCAAATCTAAAAGTACGTCCGCCTTTTACAACCTTTGTTACACGATTGATTGTAACGACTTTATCTTGAAGGTCCAATGTACTTGGGTCGATTCTTTTCAATTTTTTCTCCTCCTTACTTTAGAATTGTAAGCCGGCTTCTCTCGCTGCGTCAGCCAATGCTTGAATTTTTCCATGGTATACAAATCCGCCTCTATCAAACACAACTTCTTTGATACCTTTATCCATTGCTTTTTTTGCAATTGCTTCTCCTACAGCTTTCGCTGCTTCTACTGTAGATGTATGCTCTACTTTACTTGCAATATCCGCTTCCATTGTGGATGCTGCACAAAGTGTATTCTGTGCTACATCGTCAATGATTTGCGCATAAATGTGTTTATTTGAACGAAATACAGCCAGTCTTGGTTGTTGTGCTGTGCCGCTTACTTTATTACGTATTCTATAATGACGTTTTACACGGGCAGCTGCACGTGATGGCTTATTAATCATCTGGATTCACTCCTTCTTAAATTAGTCACTTTCCGATATAAACAATAATTATCTATTATTTCTTACCGGTCTTACCAACTTTTCTTCTAATATGCTCATCAGCATATTTAATACCTTTTCCTTTATATGGTTCTGGTGGTCTCTTTGTTCTGATTTCTGCCGCAAATTGTCCAACTTTTTCTTTGTCAATTCCTTTTACAGTAATCTTATTTTGTCCCTCTAGCACTGTCTCAATGCCCTCTGGGTCTATCATTTCCACTGGATGAGAATATCCCAATGTTAATGTCAATTTTTTGCCTGATTTCGCTGCTCTATATCCAACACCATTGATTTCAAGCACTTTTTCATATCCTTGTGTTACACCAACTACCATATTAAATATTAATGTTCTTGTTAAACCATGTAATGCTCTATGTCTCTTTAAATCACTTGGTCTTGTTACTGTGATTTGTCCATTCTCTACTGCGATGTTCATGTCATCAGCTAATTTACGCTCCAAAGTTCCCTTTGGCCCTTTTACTGTTATATGGTTTCCTTCGCCAATTTTTATCTCTACTCCTGCTGGAATATCAATAGGCAATTTACCAATTCGTGACATGGTCTGCACCTCCTATTTTCTTCTTACCAGATAAAAGCAATTACTTCGCCGCCTACGCCTGCATTTCTTGCTTGCTTATCTGTCATTAGTCCTTTACTTGTTGATATAATCGCTGTACCAAGTCCTCCCAAAACTTTTGGTAATTCCTCTTTTCCAGCAAATACTCTCAATCCAGGTTTTGAAATTCTTTTCAATCCTGTAATAACTTTCTCATTTTTATCTTTTCCATATTTTAATGTGATACGAATTGTCGCTTTTACGCCATCTTCTATCACTTCATATCCTTTAATATATCCCTCAGCGGTTAATATATCAGCAATTGCTTTTTTCATCTTTGATGAAGGCACATCTACTGTATCATGTTTCGCTGTGTTTCCATTTCTTATTCTTGTAAGCATATCTGCAATTGGGTCGCTCATTGACATTTGAAAATCCTCCTTTCCCTTTTTACCAGCTTGCTTTCTTTACTCCTGGAATCTGTCCTTTATATGCTAATTCACGGAAGCAAATACGGCAAATTCCAAATTTTTTTAATACAGCATGGGGTCTTCCGCAAACTCTACAACGTGTATACGCTCTTGTGGAAAACTTTGGTTTTCTCTGTTGCTTTACGACCATTGATTTTTTAGCCATTTTTGTCCCTCCCTTTTTATTTTGCGAATGGCATTCCGAATAATCTCAACAATTCTCTTGCTTCTTCGTCTGTTTTTGCAGTTGTTACGAATACAATATCCATACCTCTTATCTTATCTACTTTATCATATTCAATTTCAGGGAAGATTAACTGCTCTTTTATACCCATTGTGTAGTTTCCTCGTCCATCAAATGAATTCGCTTTTACACCATGAAAGTCACGTACACGAGGTAATGCAATGTTTATCAGTCTATCCGCAAACTCATACATTCTATTTCCTCTTAATGTTACTTTACAGCCAATTGCCATTCCTTCACGAAGTTTAAATGCTGCAACTGATTTTTTCGCCTTTGTAATAATTGGTTTCTGTCCTGATATGATTGTTAAATCTTTTACTGCTCCATCTAACACTTTCGCATTATCTTTCGCTTCTCCAACTCCCATGTTGATAATGATTTTCTCAATTTTTGGTACTGCTAATTTATTTTTATAAGAAAATTTCTTAGTCATCTCTGGTACGATTTCATCATTATAAAAATCTCTTAATCTACTCAATTGTTACCCTCCTTTCTCAAATTAGTCGATTACTTCGCCTGTTTTTTTCGCAACTCTTACCTTTTTACCATCTTTTATCATTGCTCCAATTCTTGTTGGTTTGCCATTATGCAAATACATTACATTGGATACATGAATATAATTCTCTTTTCTAATAATACCGCCTTGTTGATTCATTGGGTTTGGTTTTACATGCTTTGATACCATGTTTACTCCCTCAACAATGACTCTATTACTTTTTAAGTCTACTTTGAGTATCTTTCCTTCTTTGCCTTTATCTTTTCCAGCAATTACTACTACTTTATCGCCGCTTTTTAATTTCATCTTCGCCACTTGACACACCTCCTATTACAGTACTTCTGGTGCTAGAGATAATATTTTCATAAACTGTTTCTCTCTCAGTTCTCTTGCAACAGGTCCAAAAATACGTGTTCCTCTTGGATTCTTATCATCTCTAATGATAACCGCTGCGTTCTCATCAAATCTAATATAACTTCCATCTGGTCTGCCAACAGAGTTTACTGTTCTTACTACTACCGCTTTTACTACATCGCCTTTTTTTACAACACCGCCGGGTGTTGCATCTTTAACAGAAGCTACGATAATATCACCAACACCTGCATATCTTCTTGTAGAACCTCCAAGTACTCTGATACAGAGAAGTTCTTTTGCACCTGAATTATCTGCTACCTTTAATCTGGTTTCTTGCTGAACCATATTTCATGCCTCCTCCCGTAACAGTTATTATTTTGCTTTTTCCATAATTTGAACAAGTCTCCATCTCTTATCTTTTGACAATGGTCTTGTTTCCATTACTTTTACACGGTCACCTATACCACACTCATTTTTTTCATCATGTGCTTTTAACTTATAAGTTCTATTCACAATTTTACCATATAATGGGTGTTTTACTTTATCTTCTACAGCTACTACTATGGTTTTATCCATTTTATCGCTGACTACTCTGCCAATTCTTGTTTTACGAAGATTTCTTTCTTCCACGAGGTTTGCCTCCTTTCCTCTTTACACCGCTTTCTATCTTATTTCGCTTTTTGTGTAATGATTGTTTGTATCCTTGCTATATTCTTACGAACTTCCTTAATTCTTGCAGTATTGTCCAACTGGTTTGTTGCATTCTGAAATCTCAGGTTAAACAATTCTTTTTTCGCAGAAACAAGGTCATTTTTTAATTCATCT
>CAMXTM010000070.1 GCA_947246775.1 uncultured Clostridium sp.
GAAAGAAATCCTTTTATAATCATACAAGCTAAAACAAGTAAAAGTGCTGGTGTTAAAAATTTGCCTACATAATCTACTACTTTTGTAGGGCGTACTGCTAATATAAATACAATAATAAAAAATAAAATAGAAAATACTATAACAGGAAACTCTGGAAATTCTGGCTGTATCGAAATTTCATATACAGTAGAAGCCGTTCTTGGAATACAAACAAAAGGACCTACACAAAGTATCATAACACTGCTGATAATGGTAGCAAATAAATCACCACCACGAGTTAATACCCCTTTGTTGGCATCTTCAAATTTGCAAGTTGCGATAATTGCTAATATGGCTAATGTCACATCACCAATAGCAAAACCTAAAAAACCAGTGTACCATTGAGAACCTGATAACATACCTAGATAAGGGGGAAATATCAAGTTTCCAGCTCCAAAAAAGGTGGAGAACATCATAAAGCCAATCATAAGTATGTTTTTTGTTTGATTTTGCATAAAAAATACCTCCTTTAATGCTGTTTACAGTTTTATTTTATAAAAAAGACTAGCTTTTTCTATCATACATTATTTGAAATGATTTGAAAAGAGCATTATTGTAATACAACAAAAAACCCCTATTATTGAAATCATTGTTTTCCGTCATAGGGGTGATAGGAGATATTTTTTTCATTTAACTAGCTTTTTGTTCTAAACGTAATTTGTCAGCGATAAGTGCAATAAATTCTGAATTTGTTGGTTTTCCCTTGTGATTGTTTACAGTATAGCCAAATAAGGCATTGATAGCATCTACTTTTCCTCTGTTCCAAGCAACTTCTATAGCATGACGGATTGCTCTTTCTACTCTTGAGGGAGTAGTATTACACTTTTTTGCAATCGATGGGTAAAGTTCTTTTGTGATGTAATTTAATACGTCCATGTCATTAACAGACATAATGATTGCTTCTCTCATGTAGTGATAACCTCTGATGTTGGCAGGCACACCAATTTCATGGAGTATGTTGGTCACTTTTGTTTCCAAGTCATAAGCAGGAGAAAGAGGATTATTTGCCTGTACAGCAAATCCTTGTGGTAAAGTAGACTTTGTTGTAGATTTTTCATAAAAAAGTTGATGAATACGGCTTGCAAGAGATTCCATGTCAAAAGGTTTTACAATATAGTATGCTGCACCTAAGTCCATCGCTTTTTGTATTACTTTTTCTTGCGTAATAGCAGAAAGTATAATGCAAACGGGGTGAAAGCCATCTTTATTCTTTTGTAAGCGTTCCAGAACACCAAGCCCATCTAAACGAGGCATGATACCATCTATAATAGCGATATCAGGGCGACATTCTTGTATTTTGTTACAGGCATCTACTCCATCATAAGCAACTGCTACAACTGTGATGTCTTCTTGCTTGTTTAGGTAACTGACTACCACATCACAAAATTCTTTGTTGTCATCTGCAAGCAGAACTTTTATTTTTGTTTGGCTCAATATAATCCCTCCAATAATTAATTTAATTGTAAATATCCATAAAATACTTTATAAAAGTGGAAATATTTACCTGTCAGTTGATTATAGTACATAAAATTAGTAATTGCAATGTTTTCAGCGGGTCAATATTTTTACAAAATATATTATAAAATATGCCGTTCTATTATAATATTACAAAACAATCTATTTTCTTGTATCAAATGAAAAGGTAATATGTAAAAATTATGGTTATTTTAGGGAAATTTTCTTAACAAAAAAAGTATCTTTTTGAAGAAAAAATTTGATAAAAAAAGGTTTTTAATACAAACAAAAGTAAAAATCATTGTGAAATATTAGAAAAATCAATTTTATTTTGACATTAACTTTCTGATTGTGGTATACCATGTAAAGAGAGATTTGTATTTTTATAGCGATAATCGAAAGTAACATCTTTTCCAAACCAGTCTGGAGCAATAAAAGAATTTGCTGATTCTTCAGATAAAAATTCAACTTCTGTTGTAATAAGTCCAGAAAGATAGCCTTCATAAAAATCAATTTCCGCAGTAAGATTATTTTCTAAAGGAACATAGTAACGTTTTTTAACAACAGGGGGTGTATCACATTTTTTTTGTAAGGTTTGAAACTGTTCTTTTGTAATAGGTATTTCAAATTCCTCTCTTGCCATGTGACCTTTTCCCGTTACAGTTAGGAAGTAGGAGAAAAAGAAATATAGGATTGTGTAATAGAAGCATAAGGATATTGTTCTAAAGAAAAAGGAATTGTTTTGGTTAAAAATTTTTTTTCTATTTCCATAATAGTTGATACCTCCAATTTATTTTTTAAATAGTATAACATGAGTGTTTGCTATAATAAATAAAAATGCAAAAGAAATGTTATTTTATAAAATACTTTGTTTTCCCAAATTTTGTGATATAATCAAAATAGATATATTACTCAACATAGCATAAAAGAAAGGCGGTTGTAATATGAAAAAAGTTTTAGTTTTTTTGGCAGAGGGATTTGAGGAAATAGAAGCAGTTACAATAGTAGATTTGTTACGTAGAGCGGGTATAAATTGTAAAACCATTTCTGTTACAGGAAAAAGGGAAGTTATGGGAGCGCATGGAGTGCCATTTGTAGCAGATATGCTTTTTGATGAAAAAATATGTATGGAAGCAGAGGGACTTGTTTTGCCAGGAGGTATGCCAGGTACAGTCAATTTGCAAAATCATGCTGGATTAACAAAAGTATTGGAAGAATTTTATAGACAAAATAAATTTATAGGAGCAATTTGTGCTGCACCAATGATATTTGGAAAACTGGGATTTGTAAAAGGAAAAAAAGCTACAATTTATCCAGGAATGGAAGAAAACTTAAAAGGAGCGGAATGTAGTACAGATATGGTGTGCTATGATGGCAATGTTATGACATCAAAAGCACCTGGAACAGCGATGGCTTTTGGATTAAAATTGGTAGAAGTATTTGCAGGAGAAAAGAAAGCGAAAGAAGTAAAAGAAGGACTTGTGTATCAGCTATAAGGATAAAAGAACTCTCAGAATCATTTTTTTCTGAGAGTTTTTATGTAAGTGCTATTTTTGAATGGGTATAAAGTGAAATAATGTTTTAATAATGCCAGGACTAAATTTATTGATACCCATTTCTTGTGATGCTTTTAATACAGTAGAAATATCTAAATTGTATATGTAGGAGATATTTTCTGCGGTATAATACTGAGGTATGCCGCAATATAATTCCCGAGCGAAAATATGGCATAGTGTGCTAGAACCATTTTTCATAATAGTAAAAAAAGTATTTCGGTCAATTGTTTTTATATTTTCCTTTGCCATAATGTGTTTAATTTCTGACTGAGGAATATGGAGCAATTCAGCAGTTTTTGAAATAGAGTAAGGTGGTTTTTTTGTTTTTAAAAATAGGTCTATTTGTTTAAGATATGGTTCTATTTGTGTTTCGTATTCCTCTTTAAAAGTTTTCATAAAATCCCTCCTGCAATGCTAATCTTAGTATACAGTAATGGAGATAGTTTTTCATTATGAAATGATTGGAAAAAATTTTGTAAATAGAAAAGTATATTAAAAAAGGACAAAAAAATAGAAGCAAAGGTTTTATTTACCTTTGCCTCAGCCGATGAGAAGTAAACATTCATCAATAATTTCTTGTGTTATTATAATCATAATATACCTCCTTTATGATTAAATTAGATTTATATTTTGCATTATTATAGTATCAATATATAATAATTCTATTTAAATTTGATTAAAATTCTATTAAAAGTGAAATAAAAGAGTGCCAAAAAAATCGACACTCTTTTATGCAAAAATACTTTAGAACATACCACCGCCAAGACCACCAAGACCGCCAGTGATTTTTCCCATTTCGTTTGTATACATTTCATCTGCTTGACGAATTGCTTCATTTACAGCAGATAAGATTAAATCTTCTAACATTTCTACATCATCTGGGTCAACTACTTCTGGGTCAATTTTGATAGATTGTATTTCTTTTTTACCAGAGATAACAATTTTGACAGCACCACCACCACTTGTCATTTCTAAGGTTTTTTGATTTAATGCTTCTTGTGTTTCCAGCATTTGTTTTTGCATTTTTTGGGCTTGTTTCATGATGTTGTTCATATTCATGCCACCCATACCACCCATGCCGTTAAATCCTTTTGCCATATTATATAGCCTCCTATCGTTTAAAATCGTTATTTTATGGTTTAATTATTTTATTTTACATGAAAGAAATGTATTACACAACAAATTTTTATTCTTGAAAATCTGCTTCTGGAAAATGAAAACTCATTAAACTTTCAAAATCTGCATCTCCTTGTGTTTCTTGCTGTGTATCACCATAAGTAGTATGATGCCACATATCATATTCTTCTCTTGTAGTAGTAGCAATAGAAATACTTTTACCAATGTGTTGCTCTATACACTGCTGTAAAAAAGGTATATCTTTTTTGATAAGGTCTTGTAAAGCGGAGTAGCTACATACAAGATACACATTTTGGTCTGATTCCTCTTTAAATTCTACAAAAACATGAGTGAGTTTACTTTTGAGAGCAGTATCTTCTATTTCGTTGCAAATGCTTTCCCATTCTTCTTTTATTTTTTTTCTGTCCTCAGAAAGTGCTGGAGGACGCTTAACGGGAGGAGTAGAAACAACTGGCTTTGTGTTTGTTGGTGCAGTCGTTGCAGGAGCATAAGACACACCTCTTTTTATTTGTCGTTCTAGCTCAGCCAATTTAGCAGAAATTTCATCAATATTTTTTTCTTCTGTAATACTGCAAAGTTTGAGCAAAGCAACTTCTAGTAATATCCTTTCGTTAGAAGCATATTTTAAGTCATTTTGTAGTGCAGAAAATACTTTAATAAGATACATACATTCTTGCTGTGATATATTTTTAGATTGTGATTGTAGTTGCTGATATTCTTCAGAAGAAACATCTAATAGTGATTGTGCATTTTCTATGGTATTGCAAATCAGTATATTTCTAAAATGAACAATTAATTCTGTTACAAATTGGCTAATATCTCTACCTTGTATCATAATTTGTTCGATTAAATTCATTATTTTGATAGTGTTTTTTTGTAGTATCGCATCAGTCATAGAAAATAAGATACTATTGTCAACAGCACCAACAACATCTAATACTTTATCTAGTGTAAGTGTTTCATCACTATAAAAAGCAATACATTGGTCTAGTATACTGAGAGCATCTCTCATAGAGCCATCGCCTAAACGAGCAACATAATGAATAGCATCTTTTTCTACAGAGATATTTTCTATTTGCATATATTGATAAAGTGTTTGAGCGATTTCTTCTGTAGTAATACGGTGAAAGTCAAAGCGCTGGCAACGGGATAAAATTGTAGCAGGGACTTTTTGAGGGTCTGTAGTAGCTAATATAAATACAACATGTGCAGGAGGCTCTTCTAATGTTTTTAGTAAAGCATTAAATGCTCCTGATGAAAGCATATGCACTTCGTCAATAATATATATTTTGTAATGTCCTTCTGTTGGAGGATATTTGACTTCTTCTCTAATTTCTCTGATATTGTCTACACCATTGTTGGAAGCAGCATCAATTTCAATCACATTCATACTTCTATTTTCGAGTACCGCACAACAAAGTTCACATTCATTGCAAGGATTTCCATTTTTTGGAGAAAGGCAGTTGATAGCTCTTGCAAATATTTTTGCAGTAGAAGTTTTTCCCGTTCCTCTTGTGCCACAAAAAAGATAAGCATGAGAAACACGGTTTGATAAAATTTGATTTTTGATTGTTTTGACAATATGTTCTTGACCTACAACACTTGTAAAAGTGTCAGGACGAAATTTTCTATAAAGTGCTGTATAGGACATAAAATGAGAATCCTCCTTTCAATTTATTTGTTTTGACTGTGGTTATTTTATCACAGTCAAAACAAAAAAGAAAGAGTAGAGCATTTTATATTACAAAAGGCAATAAAATAAACAAAAAGGAGGTGTTTTATATGAGAAAAATAGAAAAATGGTGTTGTTTGTTATTATTTTTGCTGATTTTGTTTTATGGAATAACAAGAAATGAAAAACAAACTACATTACAAAAATTACTTTGTTGTAGCGAAGAAAATCATTGGCAAATGGTAGAGGGAGTACATAGTAAAGTATATTATAAAAAGGAAAAAGGATATGCAGAAGTGATACAAAGACAAGCTGATACTTATTATAATATGATAGCAACAGATTTTGAATGGAACAAAAAAGAAAAAATTGATTTTGTACTTTTTGAAACAAAAGAGGAATTTGCTTCATCATTGTTGTATAGAGAAAAAATACCTATGGGAGTGTATTATAATGGAGTAATAGCAATTCTTTCTCCTAATTTATGGGAATATGATAAACAAGATTGGCAAGAATCGGATTATTTTTTAGAAAAAGGTCCTGTTGTGCATGAAATGATACATTTTGCAGTAGATGATAAAACAAAAGGAAATTGTGAACCATTTTTGTCAGAGGGCATAGCATTATATTATGAAAAAAAGTATACTGGTTTTGTATGGCATATAGAAGAAAATCAAAAGCAACAACAAATTACCAAAGAACAACTTAAAAAAAATTTCAGTCAGTTAGATAGTTCTGTAGCTTATTGGAAAAGCTATGAATGGGTAGAAAATTTTGTAGAATGTTATGGTGAAAAAACACTACAACAAGCCTTGAAAGAAAAAGGGGAAAAGTATTACTAAATGTGAATTATGTTTTTATTTTACATTTTTATTTATTTTTAGTATAATATAAAAAATATAACAAAATGTAGAGAATGATTTCTGCTTTAATAAAAAGGATATTTCATATAGGAGGTGCGGTTTTGCCTAAAAAAGTATTGATTGTAGATGATGAAAAAAATATTGTAGACATTATAGCATTTAATTTAAAAAAAGAAGGATTTCAAATCATAAAAGCAGGAGATGGGGAAGAAGGACTTCGGAAGACATTTGAGTTGCAGCCTGATATTATATTACTGGACATTATGATGCCAAAAATGGACGGTTATGAAACGTGTAAAAAAATCAGGGAAAAATTACAAACACCAATTATTATGCTGACAGCAAGAGCAGAAGAAGTAGATAAGGTACTAGGTTTAGAATTAGGAGCAGATGACTATGTTACAAAACCGTTTGGTATTCGGGAATTGGTAGCAAGAGTAAAAGCAAATCTTCGTAGACAAGAGGCATTGGAAAAGCAATCTACTGTTGTAACAGGAAATCAGCAGCAATATGGAAGAATTAGCATCAATTTAGATAGATATGAAGTACAAAAAGATGGAAAAGTTATTGATTTAACCTATAGAGAATTTGAGTTGTTGAAATTTTTAGCACATCAAAAAGGACAAGTTTTTTCCAGAGAAGCATTGTTAGAAAAAGTGTGGGGCTATGAATATTTTGGAGATGTGCGTACTGTAGATGTAACTGTAAGACGTTTGAGAGAAAAAATAGAAGATGACCCTGGAAAGCCAACAACCATATTAACAAAGAGAGGCGTGGGCTATTATTTTGATTGTTAAGGGACAGATGAAGAAATGAAAAGTTTAAAATGGAAGCTGATTGCTATGTACTTGGGTTTGGTGCTTTTGGTAATGATTGTCAGTGGCACATATATTTTGTTAAGCCTGAGAAACATCGAAATCAGTAAATCAAGGCAAGAATTAGAACGATATGCAGACAAAATAAATGACCAAGTCATTGCAGGAGGAGAAGAAGAACACTTTCAGTCAGAATTGTTAAGAACGGTTTCTAATTCGATAGGTATACAAGGTAATATATTAGATGCGAAAGGTAAAACGATTGCCTCTACAACAGATTTGCAGCCACCATATGAAGATTATAAAAGTTCTGTTATCGTAGCAGCAATGTCAGGGGTATCTTCTTTTTCTACAGGGAAAAAAAATACGGATTCCTTTTGGTTGGCAAAGGAATGGATAAGCTATGCTACACCAGTAAAAGATGCAAATGATAATATAACCTACATCATCTTTACAAGGCTGGACGCAAGTGATATGAAAAATAGCTTGCGAGAAACTACAAAAACAATTATTATTGCAGTAATGTTAGCACTTTTGCTGGCAGCAATCATGGGTTTTGTCTTTTCGCAAACTTTGACAGGACCAATATTGGAACTAACAAGAGGAGCAAAGAATTTAGCAGAAGGTAGTTTAAACCAAAAAATAAAAGTCCGAAGTGATGACGAAATTGGACAACTGACTGCAAGTTTTAATAATATGGCAGCAAAATTAGAAAAAAATATTGCAGATATGTCAAAAGAGAAGAATAAATTGGAGATTATACTGCATAATATGACAGATGGGGTACTTTCTTTTGATAAAGATGGGGAATTGATTCATGTCAATAGTGCAAGTATGGAAATGTTGGAAGTAGAGGAATTGCATTTGACATTTTCACAATTTATAAAGAAATTTGATATAAATTCAGGTGTTTATTTAGACATGGGTCCAGAAATATCTCAAAAAGTTAATTTTCCTGTAGGAAATCGATTTATCAATGCAAGTTTTTCACCTTATGCCAGTGAAACAGAAAAAATAGCGGGTGTAGTTGTGGTATTGCAAGATATTACAGAACAGAAAAAACTTGATGATATGAGAAAAGAATTTGTTGCGAACGTGTCCCATGAATTGAGGACACCATTGACAACAATAAAGAGCTATACAGAAACGCTTTTAGAGGGAGCATTAGAAGATAGAGAAATTGCAGAAGAATTTTTAGGTATTGTCAATAGTGAAGCAGATAGAATGGCGTTTTTGGTAAGAGACTTGTTACAGTGGTCGCGATGTGAGTGTAAGCAAGTGCGGGTGGAGAG
>CAMXTM010000071.1 GCA_947246775.1 uncultured Clostridium sp.
ATATATATTCTCAGACTGCACAAAAAATTGCTAATGCATTAGGATATGATGTAGAAGAATTGTTCCATTATCATATAGAACAAACCAAACTAAAATCCAGCACCATAAGAACATACCATATTGCAATATCATCTATCCTTTCTACCGCTGTACAATGGCAAGTAATTTTTTCTAACCCTTGTGAACGTGTTAAACCACCTAAAACAGATAAAAAAGAAAGTAGGTATCTTGATGAAAAGCAAGCAGTATATATGCTTGATTGTCTTTCAAATGAATCCTTACACTATCAAACATTGATTACCTTGCTTGTATATACAGGTATGCGTCGTGGAGAAGTATTTGGTCTAAAGTGGAGTGATATTGACTTTGATAATAAAATAATTACAATACAAAGAGAGTTGCTTTATACACCCGACAAAGGAGTTTTTGAGGATACTCCCAAAACTGCTAACTCTAATCGTATTATTAAAGTTGCGCAAGAACCATTGAAGCTATTAAAAAAACATAAGATGGAACAAACCGAACAGCGCTTGAAATGTGGTGACCAGTGGCATAATAATGATTATGTGTTTCCAACATGGAATGGAAAAGCAATGTATCCTGCCGTAGCTGGTTCTTGGTTTAAAAAGTTCTTAAAAAGATATGATTTACCACCTATTACTTTGCACTCACTTAGACATACCAATGCTAGTTTGCTGATTGCAAATGGTATCAATATCACTACAGTGTCTAAAAGACTAGGACATTCTAATACTTCTATTACAGCTAGTGTTTATGCTCATGCGATTAAAACTGCTGATGAAATAGCTGCTGATACACTTGAAAACATATTTAAAATTAAACAATGAACAAATAAAGAACAAATTTAATTTTTTTAAATAAAATTAAGCCTTGTAAACGTTGATTTTACAAGGCTTTTTTAATTTATACATTATTATCTTATCACTCGAACATAAAAAAGCCGTCTATTAAACAGCAGTTAAATCAGCATAGACAACAAAAAGAAAAAAACACAGAACAAAAAACAAAAACAAAAAATAATATCAAAAGAGAGGAAGCGAGATAATTATGCCTTTTGTATCTGTACCAAAGGATTTAGATAAAGTAAAAACAAAAGTAGCGTTGAATTTAACAAAAAGACAGTTAGTGTGTTTTAGTATGGCAGCAGTCATAGGAGTGCCATTATATTTTTGTTCCAAAAAAGCAATCGGAAATGAAACAGCAGTATTGTGTATGGTAGCGGTTATGCTGCCTTTTTTCTTTATTGCGATGTATGAAAAAGATGGTTTGCCTATGGAAAAAATAATATGGAATATCATTCGTTCGCAGCTACTCTATCCTCGAATCAGACCATACAACACAAATAATCTGTATTCTGTTCTTTCAAAGGAGGGAATATATGAGAACAAAAAAACAAATCCGACAAGAAATGAAATTACAAAAGAGAAAGGCAAAACAAAAAAAGATAAAAAGAGAATTAAAAAACGAGAAAAGCAAAGCAATATTAAAAAAGAATAGTGTTTTTCCCTTTTTAGATTTTTTTCATAAAAAACCAGTACCAACCACTGCACAGCAAACCATTCCTTATCAAGAAATGCTTTCTGATGGGATATGCAGATTGGAAAATGGGATATACAGCAAGACAATACAGTTTTATGACATCAATTATCAACTTGCTCAGAATGAAGACAAAACATTGATATTTGAAAATTACTGTGATTTTCTGAATTATTTTGATTCTTCTATACAGTTTCAGTTATCCTTTTTAAATCAAAGTATTGATATTTCAGAATATCAAAAATCGATTGAAATACCACAGCAACAAGATGACTTTAACGATATTAGAAAAGAATATGTAGATATGTTAAAAAATCAGCTTTCAAAAGGCAACAATGGATTGATAAAAACAAAGTATATTACATTTTCTATTGAAGCTGAAACGTTGAAAGCAGCAAAACCAAGATTAGAAAGAATAGAAGCGGATATTCTTTCTAATTTTAAAGTATTGGGAGTAAAGGCACAGCCTTTAAATGGCAAAGAAAGACTTCATGTTTTACATAGTCTGTTTCATCCACAAGATAATCAAAAGTTTTTATTCCACTGGAAAGACATTGCAGAAACAGGCATGACAACAAAAGATTTTATTGCACCAGATAGTTTTAATTTTCAATATAAAAATAAATTTCAGATTGGAAAAACCTATGGTGCAGTATCTTTTCTGCATATTACTGCTTCAGAATTGACAGACAGAATGTTAGCTGATTTTTTAGATTTAGACAGTAGTATTGTAGTTAGCATACAAATACAGTCTGTTGACCAAGCATCAGCAATTAAGAGAATTAAAAGAAAATTGTCAGACCTCAACAAAATGAAGCTGGAAGAACAAAAAAAAGCAGTAAGAAGTGGGTACGACATGGACATCTTATCACCGGATTTGGTGACATATGGGGAAGAAGCTCAGTCATTATTAGAGGATTTACAAAACAGAAATGAAAGAATGTTTCTTGTTACAGTGCTTGTGATGAATACAGCAGAAACAAAACAAAAGTTATCTACGGATTTATTTCAAGCACAAGGTATTGCACAAAAATATAATTGTATGCTTCGACCACTTGATTATCAGCAGGAACAAGCATTGATGAGCTGTTTACCACTTGCACAAAATCAAATTGAAATACAAAGAGTGTTGACAACAAGCAGTACAGCAATATTTGTACCATTTACAACACAAGAATTGTTTCAAGAGGGCGAAGCACTTTATTATGGTTTAAATGCTTTATCAAACAACCTGATTATGGCTGACAGAAAACGCTTAAAAAATCCAAACGGTTTAATATTGGGAACACCAGGCAGTGGTAAAAGTTTTTCTGCAAAAAGAGAAATCACAAATGCTTTTTTATTGACAAATGACGATATTGCCATCGTTGACCCTGAAGCAGAATATTTTCCTCTTGTTTCAAGGCTTGGTGGGCAGGTTATTAAAATATCTTCCTCCAGTAATGATTACATCAATCCTATGGACATCAACTTGAATTACAGTGAAGATGATAACCCTTTGTCATTAAAATCTGATTTTATACTTTCTCTTTGCGAGCTGATAGTAGGCGGAAAAGAGGGATTGCAACCAGTAGAAAAAACAATTATTGATAGATGTGTCAGAATGATTTATCAAGATTATTTGATTTCACCAAAACAGTCTAATATGCCAATATTAGGGGATTTGTACGATATGATGAGAAAACAGGAAGAACCAGAAGCACAACATTTAGCAACTGCTCTTGAAATTTATGTAAATGGTTCACTGAATATATTTAATCATAGAACGAATGTAGATATTCATAATAGATTGGTTTGTTATGACATTAAAGAATTAGGCAAACAATTAAAAAAGATAGGAATGTTAGTAGTAGAAGACCAGATTTGGGGACGTGTAACAGAAAATAGAGCTGCACATAAATCTACTCGTTTTTATATTGATGAAATGCACCTTCTTTTAAAAGAAGAACAAACTGCTGCATATACGGTTGAAATCTGGAAACGCTTCAGAAAATGGGGCGGTATCCCGACAGGGTTGACACAGAACGTGAAAGACCTCTTAGCGTCAAGAGAAATTGCAAATATTTTTGAGAACAGCGATTTTATTTATATGCTAAATCAAGCACAGGGCGACAGACAAATACTTGCAAAACAGCTAAATATCAGCCCTCATCAGCTTTCTTATGTGACAAATACCAATGCTGGAGAAGGACTTATTTTTTATGGAAATGTCATTATTCCTTTTGTAGACCATTTCCCAAAAGATACAGAATTATACAGCATTATGACAACAAAATTAGAGGATTTGGCACAACAGAATGGAAAGGGGTAAGGATATGGCAAGGCAGAAGTTAAAAACAAAAGAGAAAAAGACACAAAAAATGACAAAAGATGGCTTAATTGAAAAAAATCAGGAAAGTGGAGAGCTGACAAAAATAAGTAGTCGTACTTCCGATTTTTCATTAGATAAAAAACAAAATACACAAGAAAAACAAGAAAAACAAGGCGGGCGAACAGCTCGCCTTGCTTCTTATAAAAAGAAACAGCAAAAAAAACAAATACAAAAAATACAGATAGAAAAGGAAGTAAAAGAAAATTTATTTCCTTATGAACAAAATTTTTCGGAATTAGAAAATAACATTCCCATATTTCAGCAGGAAATAGCAGAAGAAAAGGAGCAAGAATATCAAACAGCAAAAACAGATGTAAAATCGGATAGGAAAAAAAGAGCAATTCAAAAAGCATTTACAAAAAATGAAAAAAGAACGAAATTGCAAGGGATTTCTGAAACAAAAACGAATTTACAGAATATTGATAAAACACCTTCTGTTAATGGTAAAGAAATTAGTGCTGAAAAAACAAAAGATAGAAAAATAAATCAAAAGTTGCATGATATTCCGATTACGAAATTAGAAACAAGAGAAAACAGATATTTTAATACAGAAAGTGATAGTAAAAAGATATTAGAAAGCAAAAAACAGCAAAGAAAATCAGGAGAAAATAGGAGAAAAAATGATTTTTCTTTTCAACAAATCAAAAATAAAGAAAATGATTTACCGTTTTCTGATACTAAAAATGAAAAGCAATACAACAATACAAACTTTCAGCATAAAGAACAATCTCCACAAAAATTAAAATTTCAATATCAGCAACACAAACAAGAAAATAGAAAAGAAATTTCAAAAGAGAGTAACACCTCAAAAAATCAAAATAAAAAAATTCAGTTTTCTAAACAAGAACAACAAAATTTTAGAGAGCCTTTTTATGAAGCACCTCAAAATAAAAGCCAAAATAATCAGAAAACAAAATATTATTTTGAGGAACTATTAGAAAATAATAAAAGCAACAACAATAAAAATACAAAAACAAAACCACAAAAATTTTATTTTGATAAAGAACAATATCAGCAATATAAACAGCAACAACGCAATGATAAAAAAGCAAAAATTAAAAAATTACAATATTATTCTAGTGAAAAACAGTATGAAAAACAAGAAACAGAAAACAAACAAAATCAACAGCATACTGATGAAAAAGAAATTTCTACAAAAGATAAATTAAAATTAGAAAAACTGGAAAATAAAGTGCAGAAAGCACAGCAAAATTTAGAAAAAGCAGAACAAAAATTGCCTAAAAAAACAAAAATCAAATTTGAAAAAAATGTTGAGGAAAAGGCAAAAACAGATAAAAAAGCAGTAAAAACAAAATTTCGTATAGAAAAGGAAGTAAAACCACAGTATGAAGTAAAACCTGTTAGAAATATCATCAAAAGAGCTGCTGTCACTCCCCCACGTTCTTTCTGGTACAAAGGACATCAAAAAATAACAGAAACAGAAAAGGAGAACACTGCTTTAGAAGCAGCTCACAAAAATGAACAAAGAGCAGAATTTTTAGTCAAAGCAGGTTATAGCAAATGGCATAACAACAGAAAAAATAAGCCTTATTCTGATGTAAGAAAAATGGAAAAAAGGTTACAAAAAGCAAATACCAAATATCATATTGAAAAATTTTCTGTTGAACATAAAAAAATAGAACCAAACAAAATAAATAAGAAATGGCTTCAAAAACAGAAAATCAAAAAGAAATATGCTCAAATGCTTCGACAAAAACAAAATACAGAATCTATTAGAACAGCAAAAGATATTTTTACACAAATCATTCGAGCTGTTTCTCATGTAGTAAGCACACAAAAAACAGTCATTGGTATTGTTGCTGTTGTTGGTGTGCTTTTTATTTTATCAGGTTCTGTATTAGGTTCTTGCTCTGCAATGCTTTCTGGTGCAGGTACTTCTACATTTGCAGCAGCCTATACAGCAAATGAGGAAGAAATCAATACAGCAGATTTGTATTATACTGAATTAGAAACAAATTTACAGTATACCATAAATCATATAGAGCAAACTTATCCCGGTTATGACGAATATCGTTACAATATTGGTGAAATTGGACACAATCCCTATAAGTTCATGGCGTATTTATCAGCAATGTATGATTTTTTTACATTTGAGGATATAAAAAATGATATAGAAGAATTGTTTCATAAACAGTATCAATTACAAATCATTCCTAAAACAGAAACTCGTTACGACAGTGATGGCAATGCTTATGACTGGCACATTTTAGAAGTGACGCTTGCTGTAAAACCTATGGAACAGACTACCATACCACTTATGAATCAAAATGACTGCAAATACAAATATGATGTTTATATGGAAACGTATGGAAATCGCCAAAATTTTGGAAATCCTTTTTCCTTTTCATGGTTAAGCTATGTTTCAGGACAATATGGTTATCGCCTAAATGAGCAAGGAGAAAAAGAATTGCATAGAGGAATTGATTTAACTATTCCTCCTAATACAAATATTTTAGCAATTCATGAGGGTATTATTACAGAAATTAGCAGCGATAGCGTTTTAGGAAATTACATTGTCATAGAGGACGAAAAAGGCTATCAAAGTAAATATGCAGGCTGGCAAAGATGTAGTGTTACTGTTGGGCAGGAAATCAAAAAAGGAGAAGAAATTGCTCTTACTGGAAATATGCCTTTTCATTTAGAAGTCACTCATCAGGGAGAATATCTTAATCCTATGTATTTTGTAGAAAATGGGGACGATGGCAAAGGAGCATTACCCGGTACAGAAGGTGGTATTGTGATACCAGAATATCCCGGAAGTGCTATGGGTGACGGCAGTTTTCAAGCATTGATTACAGAAGCGGAAAAATATCTTGGTTATCCTTATGTTTGGGGAGGTAGTAATCCCAATACTTCATTTGATTGCAGCGGTTTTATATGCTGGGTTTATACACAATCTGGAGTACATAATCTACCAAGAACAACCGCGCAAGGAATTTATAACCAGTGTACTCCTGTTTCAGCAGAAAATGCGAAACCTGGTGACTTGATATTTTTTACAGGTACTTATGACAGTGCAAATCCAGTTAGCCATATCGGAATGTACGTGGGTAACGGACAAATGTTGCACGCCGGCGACCCGATTTCATATGCAAATATCAATAGTAGCTATTGGAAACAGCATTTATACGGTTTTGGCAGATTAAATTAGTACACAATAGGAGGACAACTTATGAAAATTGGACTGATAGACACAGACAGTCATAACTTTCCTAATTTATGTTTGATGAAATTATCAGCATATCATAAAGCAAAAGGTGATACAGTAGAATGGTGGAATGGTTTTGAAAAATATGACATTGTTTACAAAAGTAAAGTATTTACAGAAGAATATACAAAAGAGGAAAACACTGTTATCCATGCAGATAAAATAATAGAAGGTGGAACAGGCTATGATTTAGAAAACAAATTACCCTATGAAATAGAACACATTTATCCAGATTATAGCTTGTATCCGAAATTAACAAAAAATACAGCATATGGATTTTTAACAAGGGGCTGTCCAAGAGATTGCCCTTTTTGTGTTGTTTCTCAAAAAGAAGGAAAGCAATCTATAAAATTTGCTGATTTATTAGAGTTTTGGAAGGGACAAAAAATTATAAAGTTGTTAGACCCTAATCTGCTTGCCTGTAAAGACCATATGAATTTATTACAGCAATTAGCTGATAGCAAGGCATATGTAGACTTTACACAAGGACTTGACGCAAGATGTATCAACAAACAAAATGCAGAATTATTAGCTAAAGTTAAAGTAAAAATGATACATTTTGCTTTTGATGACATCAAACAAGAAAAAAATATTGTAAGAGGATTGCAACTCTATAAAGAAATATCCAATATTCCAGAATACAAAACAGGTATTTACATATTAACAAATTTCAACACTACTCATGAACAAGATTTATACAGAGTAAAAGTAGTGCAGGAATTGGGATACCGTCCCTATATTATGATATACAATAAAAAATCTGCACCTAAAATCACAAAAGATTTACAAAGATGGTCAAATAATAGAATGGTTTATTATGCCAGCGGTCAAAAATGGGAAAATTATTATTTGAAATGAAGAAAAAACAAAATAAACAAAATAACTACAAAAATATGAATATAGAAAGGAAAAAAATAGAATATGATAATAGAAAGATATTGGGCTATGCCAAATAAAAACACATTTTCTATCAAACCAATTTATGAGTTAATTGAACGATATAAAACAGATGGCTTAATTATAGACCCTTTTGCAAACAGTTCAAAAATTGCCCATATTACAAATGATTTAGATACACAGTATGATACAGATTATCATATGGATGCAGAAAAATTTTTACAGATGTTTACAGACGAAAGTGTAGATATGGTACTTTATGACCCTCCTTATTCTGCAAGACAAGTTAGTGAATGTTACAAAAAAATGAAATTGTCTGTGAATATGCAGACAACACAAAGCAGTTATTGGCGAAAACAGAAAGAACAAATAAAAAGAATTGTCAAACCAAATGGAATTGTTATTTCATGTGGTTGGCAAAGCGGAGGAATTGGTAAAAAATATAATTTTTTACCTTTACACATTCGTTTGATTGCACATGGAGGAAATCACAATGATACCATTGTCGTTGTAGAAAGAAAAATGATTTAGAAAAACAAAAAACAAAAGCAGAAAATGAGGAAATTGTATAAGCTGTCAGAAGTATATCAAAGCAATCGTTGAGAAAATGAAAAAGGAGGCTATCAGTGATGAAAAAGAATAGCATAATTGTTTTACTTTTCTGTTTTTTAACTATATTTTTACCTACCCAAGCGATTGCTATGGTACAAACAAGTTCTGCTTCT
>CAMXTM010000072.1 GCA_947246775.1 uncultured Clostridium sp.
CGATTTGATATTAAAAGATACAGAAATTTTAGAACACTATCCAAAACCACCGCAAACAATAGACTACAACCATTTTATAGATGACAATATTCGTATAGACAAATTTAAAAAAGTTATGTTACTAAAATTTGAGGCAAAAAATAAACAAGATGCATTTATATTAGATAAAATGAGTTTTATTGTATCAGAAATACAGCTTCTGTTTCCAGAATATCGTTGCATAGGGGAGATAACATGAATTATATTTGGGAACTTGCTATACACGCATTACAAAAAGGCATTGATGACAACACTATTTTTTATACCATAGGTCAGCCCTTTTCTGCTTATATGGAATTAAGTATGATATTTTTAAGCAGCTATTTGAGCCAAACTTGAACGAAAACCAACAAATAATAGAAGTTTGCCATGATTTAGCAATTCATCATTTAAAAGATATTGATGTGCTTATGGGCATGAACAAAAGAGAATACTATATTTATTTTATGATAAAAGATTTAGAGCAGGGGTATTTTGGAGAATATATCAAACAAAAAATAAATGTGTTTACGGCAGAAGAAAAAAAAATATTAGCAAACAACTTGCTTAAATTATACGAAACAGGCGAAAATATTTATTTACTAAGAGATACCATAAAAAAAATCTTTACAAACACATATATTTTTTCTAATGCACAAGAAAAAGACGAGATTATATTTTTTTTGAGAACTAAAAAAACAGAGCAAAAACAGCAAAAATTAGAAGTGATAAAATATTTATTTTTGCCTTTTAAATGTACTGTGGAAGTATATTGGGAAACGATTTTTGGTGTTATGGGAGTCAAGGAACTGATGAAAATGGAACACATTATAAATTATTAAAGGCTATGAGGATTTTCCCAGAAGTCTTAAAAAAGGATACTGGAGGAGAGAGCATGAAATATACTTATCAACTGCATAAAGGGGAAAAAGCACTCCATGCTTTGTATAACCGTGAAGAACTAGAACGACTGACCACACTCCAGTTAAGAGAAATTTGCAAAATAGAAAAAATTGTTATTGGTGTTGCCTATAAACTAGACAGAAATTATATGATTGACACCATACTAAAATATAGAGGACAACAGCAATTTGAATACATTCAATTTGATACAGAAAGCAGAAATATAGAAGTATTCCAAAACTTAAAAAGCCATTTAAAATTTATTAATGCGGAAAAACAATTTAAAATACCTGTGCGCATTGCTGCTTATTTAGATAATGACATAACACTAGAAGACCAGTACATAGTTACAACTGACAAAAAATATGGTGGTAATGTGCTTTTATTAGATGAACAAAAAAATGTATGTGGTATCTGGCATATGGTGCAGCAGCAGGAACAAAATTTTTTAATTAGTGACCACAACATGATGCAATCAGATTTAAAAGAGGCAATGTACAAAAACTACAGTCTAGGCTTTTTAGAAGAAGCTACCTCAAGGACTTTTTATGCCTATTATCATGGTTTATCAAAATTATCACCAACACAATATTCCTGCTACACTAAAACAATATCAGAACTTTTTATTGCACGCACCACACAAATTGACACAACATTAGTCATTGATTTTGGTACAAGCAATACGGCGCTTGGTGCTTATATGGACGAAAGACAATACACAGAACACACCAAAAAAGAACTGCTAAAAAGAGGTATACAATTTGGCAAAACAGACAAAGTAACCTTTGAAACAACAGTCCAAAACGGACAAAAAAGATTTGCTGAAACACTACCTACTGTCATCAGTATAAAAGATTGTTCTGACAGCAATAACATTACTTATCGCTATGGTTATGATGCTGTAGATACCGCATCTAAAAATAGCTATGGGGGAAAAGCAAGCATATTTTACGAAATAAAAAAATGGATAAATAGCTATCAAAAAATAGAAGAAGTATATGACGAAAAAGGTAATATTGCCTTTGTAGCCAGAAAAGAAATTTTAAAACAATATTTTTATTATATTATCAAAGCGGCAGAGCAAAGACACAAATGCAAATACAAAAAACTACATATTACAAGCCCTATCCGCCAAAAACAGCAGTTTCTTGCCATGTATCAAGAAATTCTGGGAGAAGAATACGAAATATTAACCACAACTGCTTTAGATGAGGGTATTGCTGTGTTATACAACAGCATATCTAATCAAATTGAAAATGCAAATTTTTACGAGGGAGAACAATACAAAGCACTTGTGATTGACTGTGGTGGAGGTACAACAGATTTAACAAGTTGTATTTATACCATAGAGGACAATCATATTACTTATAAATTGCATTTAAAAACAATTTATGCGAATGGAGATATTCATTTTGGTGGCAACAATATCACATATCGCATTATGCAATATTTAAAAGTGCTTTTTTCAAACTACTATGCAAAAAAACAAACACTTTCTATCAGCGACATTATACAGCCAAATAGGTCAGAAATTTATGGTTTTGTAGACGAATTTGGCAAAAAAGCACTCTATGAGTCCCTAGAAAAGCAATATTTACAGTGCGAAAATAGTATCCCAACACAATTTGCGCAATATAAAGAATTAGATACGGAAAGCTACAACAAAGTCAGAAGTAACTTTTATTTTTTATGGAATCTAGCTGAAAGTATCAAGTTAGATTTTTACAGTGAAAAAGGGATTACTCGCACAGTATTTCACAAACAGGGAATCAAAAAAAAGGACAGTGATACAAAAGTAATTGCAGAACAAACATGGAAATTAAATATCAATCAAGCAAATTTGCAGCTTGTTACGGATTTACCAGAAATTATCATCAATAAACAGGAAATTGATTTACTACTAAAAGGTGATATTTATAACATTATTAAAAAATTTGTAGAGCCTCTTTACGATGATGATTTATTACAAGATTACAGCTTTATTAAACTAACAGGACAAACAAGCAGAATTGACTTGTTCCGTGATGCTATGAAAGAATATATGGCAGGAAAAATGATAGAAACGGCAAAAAGTCAAAAAACAGCTCAACATTACAAATTAAGCTGTGTGGAGGGCGCAATACAATATGAAAATGCCAAAAAAATAGGTCTCATTGCGCCAACACTGACTGATGAAGTTCCTATTACACCATATCAATTAACTGCTTTTACATACAATGGTACAGAAGTTGTTATGATGTCCAGTTTTGAAAAAATTACAAAAACATATGGTTTTATTTCAAAAAATATAGAAACTGAAACCATTGACTTATTATTAAAAAATCAAGAAAATGTAACATTGCATATTTATCAATTAATCCTACACTATCAGCAATTTGAACAAACTACTTACGAACAGACAAGCGCAGAATATGCAGATAAAATATTGCAAGATGACATAGACAACATAGCTGATGATGAAATGAAACTTTTTACCTTTTCTTATGGCGACAAATGGGGATTTTATACCTTACCTATTGCAAGAAAAGAGGGTCAGCTTCTGATAGGACAAAAAAAATATTTTCCTTTTGAAAGTGACGAGTGGGAAAGCAGTTTTTTTGATGGCACAAAATAATATGGAGGAAACAGCATGATGGAAATAAAATACCCTTTTTTTAAAAAAGACAGAATACTAAAAATTAGTATGCTTGAAAATTTAAGAGATTTTCCAAGAGAGGTATTAGATATCTTTTGCAAAGATATGTCAGATGGTATTGTAAATGGTTTTACGCTTACTGTAGATAAAAATATCATTACCATATCAAAAGGAATCATAAAATATTGTGGTGTTTTATATGTTATGGCTGAACCAATTTCAATCCCTTACACCGAAACAGAAAAAGATGTTATGATAAAATTATGTTTTTACGATGATATGCAAAGCGAAGACTACAAAACAACTTTTATTGACATCAATCTATATGATGACATGACTTTACTTCCCAATCAAATAGAATTGGGGCGATTTCGCCTAAAAAAAGGCGCTTATTTACGCAGTCAATACCAAGATTTAGACGACTTTGTAACAGAATATAACACCATTAACATTGTTCATGTCAAATATGCAGGACAACAACAGCCTACTTTAAACAAAATGATAGTACAATATTTTGCAAAGGAAATGCTCTGCTGTCAACTACAAGATGCAATTGATTTTTCATTTTGTACACTCTGCCTCAATAGCCAAAGGATAGAGCGTACAGTGATACAGCACTATATTGCACACAAAACACAACTTACACTACAATCAATGTCTAATGCAGAAATACATAAACAACTTGTCAATATATTAGAACAAACCAAAAGTAAAAATAAAACAGTTCACAAAAAAAGAAATACCACTTCTAGGATTATCATGGATTAAATCAAAAAGTCACCAGATTATCTGGTGACTTTTTACTTTAATTAAATTTCAACTATACCTTCGTATACTTTTTCTGCTTTTCCAGAAAGATAAACTGCATCATCTGTATATTTAATCAGCAAATCTCCGCCTTTTAATTTTACTGTAATTTGTTTATCTCTACTGCAATATCCATTTAATACTGCAGCAACAGCGGCTGCACAAGCGCCTGTACCACAAGACCATGTTTCTCCGCTACCTCTTTCCCAAACTCTCATCTTTAAGGTAGTAGAATTGATAATTTGTACAAATTCTACATTGACCCTCTCTGGGAAGATAGGATTATACTCAAAAGCAGAACCTATTTTTTCAATATCTAAGTTATCTAAATTATTCCAGAACACAACAGCATGTGGATTACCCATAGAAATACAAGTAATACTATAGTCTTTTCCATCAATATTAACTGGATAATTTAATACGTTTTTAAACTGCAAACCTCTTATTCTCACTGGAATTTGCTCAGGCTCTAAAATTGCTTTACCCATATTGACCGTTGCAAAATCGACTACGCCATTTTGTACAAACAATTTTAACTGTTTTACACCAGAAAGTGTTTCTACTGTCATATCTGTTTTTGGTACATAGCCATTTTCATAAACATATTTACCAATGCAACGTACTGCATTACCACACATTCTGCCCTCGCTACCATCTAAGTTATACATTCTCATTTTTACATCAGCAATATCGGATTTTTCCATCAGTACAACACCATCGCCACCAATACCAAAATGTCTATGAGAAAGGGAAACTGCAAGAGATTCAGGGCTTGTAATTTCATTTCCATCTAAACAATTAAAGTAAATATAGTCATTTCCACAGGCAGACAATTTTGTAAATGGCAATTTCATGCGTTTTTCTCTCATATGGTTAATATCAATTAACTCTGTACTATATTCAGAGAAACGGCTAATTAAACTATCTGCAAGTGCATTTGCTGTATCTAATGAAGTCAAACATGGTATAGAATGTTCTACCGCAAGACGACGTATTTTTACGCTATCACGGCTTGGTAAACGTCCCTTTGAAGATGTGGAAATAATATAGTTGATTTTTCCACTTTCCAAAAGTGCTTTGGAATTATCTTTTGATTCATGCATTTTATTGACTACTTTTACGCTAATACCTGCTTGTGACAATACATTTGCTGTGCCTTTTGTAGCATAAATTTCAAAGCCAAGTGATGCATATTTTTTCGTAATATCTACAATTTCTGCTTTATCTGCATCACGCACTGTTACAAACATAGCACCTTGTTTTTTCATTTTATAACCTGCTGCAATCAGTCCTTTATAAAGTGCTTCGCTCAATGTTTTACCAATACCCAATACTTCACCTGTAGATTTCATTTCAGGTCCTAACTGTACGTCAACATCAATCAGTTTTTCAAAGGAAAAGACAGGTACTTTTACAGCAACATAAGGTGGTGTTTTATACAATCCAGTGCCATAACCCATATCTTTCAGTTTTTCACCAAGCATTGCTCTTGTAGCAAGGTCTACCATAGGCACACCAGTTACTTTACTAATATATGGTATTGTTCTGGAAGAACGTGGATTTACCTCAATAACATATATCTGGTTTTCATAAATAACATACTGTATATTGACAAGTCCCTTTGTTTTTAAGGATACTGCAAGGTTTTTAGTATATTCAATCAATTTTTGCGTTAGCTCACCGCTGACATTCCAAGCAGGATATACCGCAATAGAGTCGCCAGAGTGAATACCTGCACGTTCTATATGCTCCATAATACCTGGAATCAATATCTCTTCTCCATCGCAAATCGCATCTACTTCTATTTCTACACCCATAAGGTATTTATCAATCAAAATAGGATTTTCAATATCATGAGAAAGTATAATTTGCATATATTCCCTAATATCTTCATCACTATGAGCAATAATCATATTTTGACCGCCCAAAACATAAGATGGACGCATTAAAACAGGATAACCTAAATTGTTTGCTACTTTTAAAGCATCTTCTGTCCTCATAACCGTATAGCCAGAAGGACGTTCAATATGCAAACTCTCTAAAAGTTCGTCAAAACGCTCTCTGTCTTCCGCTGCGTCAATACTATCCGCAGGCGTACCAAGTATTTTAACACCATTTGCTTCCAAAAATTTAGTTAATTTAATTGCAGTTTGTCCACCAAAAGCAACGACAACACCATAAGGTTTTTCTGTTTTAATAATGTTCATAACATCTTCTGGTGTGAGTGCATCAAAATAAAGTCTGTCTGCTGTGTCAAAGTCTGTAGAAACTGTTTCAGGATTATTATTTGCAATAACAACTTCATAGCCTGCTTCTTTTAATGCCCAAACACAGTGTACAGATGCATAGTCAAATTCAATACCTTGTCCAATACGGATTGGGCCAGAACCAAATACAATAACAGTTGGCTTTCCAGAACCATAGTTTTGTATATGTTCTAGTGCCTCATTTTCGGTATCATAAGTGGAATAAAAATATGGTGTTTCCGCTTTAAATTCCGCTGCACAAGTATCAACCATTTTAAATACGGCTGAAACAGGATTTTGTATTTTTTGATTAGAAATTCTTTCAATTACTTTATCTGGATAACCTAACTTTTTGCCTTTTAAATATAAAGCATCATCTAATGTTTTTTCTGATAATTCTCTTTCATAGTGAATTAAATTGAGTAATTTATATAAAAACCATTTATCAATTTTTGTAATATCATTGATTTCTTCTGGAGTAATTCCTCTTTTTAATGCCTCAAATACTACAAATAAACGCTCATCGTCGCAAACATGTACTTTTTGTAATATTTGTTCTTTGGAAAGTGTTTCTAATTTTGGCAAGTTCAAACTATCAAGAGAAATCTCTGCGCCTCTTACCGCTTTCATAATTGCCATTTCAAAGTTAGGTCCAATTGCCATTACTTCGCCAGTTGCTTTCATTTGTGTTCCCAAAAGACGTTTTGCATATACAAATTTATCAAAAGGCCACTTAGGCAATTTTACTACAACATAGTCTATAGTAGGCTCAAAACAAGCATAGGTACTACCTGTTACTGCATTTTTGATTTCATCTAAGGTATAACCTATTGCAATTTTAGCAGCAACTTTTGCAATAGGGTAGCCTGTTGCTTTAGAGGCAAGTGCAGAAGAACGGGAAACACGAGGATTTACTTCTATAACCGCATATTCAAAACTATCTGGATTTAAAGCAAATTGACAGTTACAACCACCCTCTACACCAAGTGCAGAAATAATGTTTAGTGATGCAGAGCGCAACATTTGATATTCTTTATCTGCTAAAGTAACCGCTGGTGCAATAACAATAGAATCGCCTGTGTGTACGCCTACAGGGTCAAAGTTTTCCATACTACAGATAGTAATAACATTACCTGTAGCATCTCTCATTACTTCAAATTCAATTTCTTTCCAGCCAGAAATACATTTTTCAACTAATATTTGTGAAATTGGGGAAAGACGCAAACCATTAGAAGCAATCTCAACAAGTTCTTCTTCATTATTACAAATACCGCCACCAGTACCACCTAAGGTAAACGCAGGACGAATAATGACAGGGTATCCTATTTCTTCTACAAAAGTAATCGCATCTTCTACTGTATTTACTACTTCAGAGGGAATAACAGGCTCACCAATTTCTAGCATTGTATCTTTAAACATTTGTCTATCTTCTGCTTTATCTATAGTGACTGGATTTGCTCCCAACAGTTTTACATTATGTTGTTCTAAAAACCCTTCTTTTGCAAGTTGCATAGAAAGCGTTAAGCCAGTTTGTCCGCCTAGTGTAGAAAGTACACTGTCTGGTTTTTCTTTTTCGATAATTCTTTTTAAGGTATCAATGGTAAGAGGTTCAATATAAATACGGTCTGCCATAGCTTTATCTGTCATAATCGTAGCAGGATTACTATTGACAAGAACAACTTCTAGCCCTTCTTCTCTCAAAGTACGGCAAGCCTGTGTGCCAGCATAGTCAAATTCTGCTGCTTGTCCTATTACAATTGGTCCAGAACCAATTACTAAAACTTTTTTAATATCTTGTCTTAATGGCATTATTTATTACCTCCCATCAATGTCATAAAACGGTCAAACAAAAACATCGTATCTCTTGGACCACCATTTGCTTCTGGGTGGAACTGCACTGTAAATACAGGCATTTCTTGATAGTCAATTCCCTCACAAGTGCCATCATTGGCATTGACAAAACGCACAGAACACTGCTCAGGCAAAGTATCACTATCTACCGCATAACCATGATTTTGGCTAGTAATATAAACATTTCCTGTAACTAAATCTTTTACTGGCTGGTTTGCACCTCTATGTCCATATTTTAATTTGATTGTTTTTGCACCATTTGCAAGTGCCACAAGCTGATGTCCCAAACAAATGCCAAAAATAGGAATA
>CAMXTM010000073.1 GCA_947246775.1 uncultured Clostridium sp.
AATCCCTCACACGAGATGCGCCTACACCAACAAACATTTCTACAAAGTCCGAGCCTGAAAGCGAATAAAAAGGCACATTTGCTTCGCCTGCGACTGCCTTTGCAAGCAGTGTTTTACCTGTACCTGGAGGACCTACCAGCAATGCTCCTTTTGGCAATTTTGCACCGATTTCTGTATATTTTTGTGGTTGGTGTAAAAAGTCTACAATTTCTCGCAAAGATTCTTTTGCTTCTTCTTGCCCTGCCACATCAGCAAAGGTTACACCTGTTTCTTTTTGGGCGTAAATTTTTGCGGTGTTTTTGCCAAAACTCATTGGGCCGCCTACTCCGCCCATTTTTTTGCTGACGGAACGAATGAGCAAACTAGAAATACCATAAATTAACAAAAAGGGCAGCACCCAATTCACTAAAAAGGAAACAATCGGTGAATTATTTTCTACTGTGCGGTATTGTGTTGCGCCAGCTTCAATAATCCTGTTTGTCAACTCTGGGTCATCTACTGTACCTGTGTAGTATTGGTTTGGGATTGCCGCATAAAAACCTTTGTTTTGTTCTTTCTCTTGTAGTTTTTCTGTAATCAGTAAGCGGTCTTCCTGTATTTCTACCGTTTCTACTTGTTTGTTTTCCAGCATAGTAAGAAATTCTGTGTATGTGATTTCTGTTGCTCTACGCATGGTCATAGAGGATACAAAAAGATTAAAAATTGAGGTAAATATGACCGCCATAATCATAAAACTAATTAACATTCTAAAGTCATTTTGATTTGTATTTTTTTGATTTTTGCCCGTTGGCATAATTTTAACCTCCTTTTTTATGTAAGGTATACGCAAAATTGTAAAATTTGTCTGAAATTGTTGAAAAATGTTGAGACACTAGGCAAAAAAGCCCAATGTCTCAATAGAGAAAGTGATAAAAAACACTTTCAAAAAACAAACCTACCCCAAACCATACAGGAGCATAATCCAACCGTATCAGTCCGTTAATGTGGTACCTACATTGGCTATAGTCCCAAGGACAAACGCCCGCTATTCTTTGCAATCCCCAGCCAGAAGCATATTCTGCCATGTAAATACACAACATATATATCCCTCCTCTCGCCACTGGCGGAAGTCCTGCTAACAAAAGAAACAACGGCTCTAATAATGCCGCTGCGCCATAAATAGGAAACATCCACAAAGAAGTCTGTCCCATCAGCGAAAAATCTTTTTTGAGCAGAGAATGTAGCCCTGTCCATACAATTTCCATTATCCAACCTATCATACCATATATTAAAAATGCTGTCATCATAAGTATAGTATGATAACAATAAACCATTTTTATACTTGTCTGATATTGTCAAAAATGGTATTGACATATATAGATTACCGATATATAGTATAGATAGATTATCTATATATTAAAAGGAGGATATGATTATGGCAATTGACAAAAGTTTATTAACAGGTTCTACCACAATGCTTTTACTAAAGCTACTGGACGAAAAGGATATGTACGGTTACATGATGATAGAGGAGCTGGCGAAAAAGTCAGACGACACCTTTTTACTCAAAGCAGGTACGCTTTATCCTTTATTACACGCTATGGAGGAAAAAGGTTTTGTGACCTCTTATGAGGCAAGCAGCAACGGCAGACAGCGAAAATACTACAGCATTACCAAAAAGGGCAAAGGACATCTCAAGGACAAAAAACAAGAGTGGAAACAATACAGTAACGCAGTAGACAAAGTTTTGAAAGGGGGTGCAACGTTTGCTTATGAATGTTAAAGAGTATTTAGACACGGTTTGCGAACAAATTCGCTTTCAAAAGGCACACGACAGCATTAAAAAAGAGTTACAAGACCACATTACAGACCAAGCTGACGCACTCATGCAAGAGGGCATAGAACAACAAAAGGCATTTGAGCTTGCCGTAAAAGAAATGGGCGACCCTGTGTTAGTGGGTACAGAACTAGATAGAGTACACCGCCCCAATATGCGGTGGAGCTTTATTGTATTTGTTATTTTATTTTCTATCGTCAATTTTAGTATTCGTTTTTTTATAGAGCAAAATATACCTGCGAGCTATAATGCCAATTTTATCAATTTAGGAACGGTTCTTCGCCTTGTAACAGGAATTGTGGTTACACTTGCGGTTTGCCATGTTGATTTTACGATATTAGCAAACAATGCCCAAAAAATTTATGTGATTTATCTTGCGATTATGCTGGTATTGCATTTGTATCTGACTTTGTTTGGCATAACATTCAATGGTGCAAGGAACTATATTCACTTGGCATTTCTTTATCTGAAAGCACCTACCATGATTTATTTTTTTCCTGTGGTGCTAGTCGGGCTGCTGTATGACTGTAGAGGAAAATCGTATCAAGCAATTTTGCTTTGTGGTGCTTCTTTTTTTCCGATTGCTTTTTTGTCTATGGGCAAAGGAAATAATGCGGCAATCTTTATTGTTGCGGTGGCAAGTGTGATATTGATATTGGTAAGTATTGTAAGGGGTTGGTTTGCTGTCAAAAAATCCTATGGTTTGCTGTTGCTGCTGCTACCTAGTATTTTGCTTTTGTTGTGTATTGTTCGTTTTTCTCCCTATGTGCAAGATAAATTAGAAATGTTTTACAATGCGGTACAAGACCCACTTCACTATACGGTAAAAGGCGTTTTGCAAAACAATGTCAAAACAGCGTCCTTGTTTGGCATGGGAGAACTAATAGCGATTCCAAGTGGAAAAATAGTGCAACTTCCTATGATTTTAGCGCAAGACTTTTTTACTTCTTATGTGTTGTACTATGGCGGCTGGATTAGTTTTGCACTGATTTTTATGTTGTATTTTATTTTTATTGGGAGAGGTTTTGTACTGACTTATCGTCAAAAAAGTCAACTTGGTTCTATGACGGCATTTGCCGTACTTATACTGTTTAGTTTGCTGACCTTGTGGAACGTTGCAGTGAATAGTGGCTTTTTTATAGAGTTTAACCCTTTAGAAATTCCGTTTTTTTGCTATAGTGGCAAAGCAAGTCTTATATTTTTTATGTTGCTGGGGATATTGCTCTCCGTTTTCCGTACAGGGAATTATGCTAAAAATGAAATCATTCCAGAAGACCAAAAAAATAAATTTTTTAGATGGAAAAACGGCACGCTGACAATAGAAATCCAAAGATTGTCAATAGAAATCAAAAGACAGAAAAAGGAGAGGGATACGATTGAATAAAATCAACCAGTATTTGGAAACCGTTTGCGAACAAATTCGCTTTCAAAAGGCACATGATAGCATTAAAAGGGAGTTGCAAGACCACATCAATGACCAAATTGACGCACTCATGCAGGAGGGCATAGAAGAACAACAGGCGGTGGAGCTTGCCGTAAAAGAAATGGGCGACCCTGTGCTAGTGGGTACAGAATTAGATAGAGTACACCGCCCTAGTATAAAATGGGGATTTTTTGTTGCAGTAGTGCTACTTTGTTTTGCTAATTTTGCGCTTCGATTTACTATGATGTATGCAGATAGTACATATCATTACCCTACTTTATTTAACATAAGGAATATACTGGGCTTTTTGATTGCGATAGTGGTTATGATACTTTTTTATCATATTGATTTTACCATATTAGCACATCATTCTAAAATCATTTATGGTATCTATGTTTTGATTATGGCTGGGGTTTGTTTTTGGACAAATACGTATTCTGGCGGAAATGATGGTGGTGCTTGCTATTTTATTGTATCTGATAATTTTAGTATGGTTGTACCACCTCTGATTTATTTGTTTCCGATTTTGTTAATCGGGCTGTTGTATGATTGCCGTGGGAAATCTTATGGTGCAATCTTTTTGTGTGGTGCTTCTTTTGTCCCACCTGCGTTTTTTTCCATGGGCTTGAGGATTGATATTGCTGTTTTGCTTGTTGCATGGATTAGTTTAATATTACTACTTTTGACTGCCATAAAAGGTTGGTTTTCTGTCCCAAAATCTCACGCCATTCTTTTTATTTGCGGCATGACAGTACTGGTTTGTGTGATTTTGGCTTGTAACCCTATGATACAAAATCAGTTTGATTTTCTTTTTTTCCGTATGCCAATGAGTATGGCATTGTTTCAAGAAAATGTCAAAACGGCGTCTTTGTGTGGTATGGGACAAGATATTTTTATGCCCTATTCTGGAGACGAACCTTATAATTTTAGCTATCTTGTCTTTATTGATGGAGCAGAATATTATACTGCTTTTGGGCTGCGCTATTTTGGCTGGATTCCGTTTCTTATTGTTTTTGCGCTTTATTTCTTTTTTGTTGGAAAAGGCTTTTTACTGGCAAAAAAACAAAAGAGTCAGCTCGGCTCTATGACCGCCTTTGCTATCCTTTTGACTTTTTCCGCCTTGGCGCTTTGGAATATTGCAACAAATAGTGGATTTTTTATTTATATTAACCCTTTGCAAATGCCATTTTTTGCGGCAGGCGGTACGTCAAACGTCATATTTTCGATTATGATGGGCATTTTGCTTTCTGTTTTTCGCACGGGAAACTATGCCAAAGATACAAGTTTTTCTATACAACAGCAAAATAAATTTTTTAGCTGGCATGATGGCACATTGACGCTGACAATTCATTTTAAAAAACGCAAAAAGGGAGAGGATTCGCTTGAATAAAATCAACCAGTATTTGGAAACCGTTTGCGAACAAATTCGCTTTGAAAAGGCACATGATAGCATTAAAAAGGAGTTACAAGACCACATTACAGACCAAATTGACGCACTCATGCAAGAGGGCATAGAAGAACAACATGCCGTGGAGCTTGCCGTAAAAGAAATGGGCGACCCTGTGCTAGTGGGTACAGAATTAGATAGAATACACCGCCCAAAATGCGAATGGAGTTTTATTGTATTTGTTTGCTTGCTGACCTTTGCCCACTTTGCAATGCAATATATTCTGTTTCGTGATGTGTTTATCCAGACGCCGTTGTGGCAAAATGGATTGATGTTGCTTTTTTCTATTGGGATTATGCTATTGTTTTATAGAATGGATTTTACTATATTAGCAAAACATGGAAAGTTGTACTATTGGCTCTATCTTGCCCTGCTTGTCCTTTGCTATTGGTTTACATGGACATCTGGTTATTTTTTGTCAATGGATTTGTTAGAACCACATACAGCCGTTTTAGGAGGATTTACAGACCTTTATTATGTCGTAAGGGGTACATTCGGTAATGACTATCCTATAAAATTACCTGTTTTGGTATATGTTTTCCCTGTGATATTGTCAGGGTTGCTGTATCGCTATCGTGGAAAGGCTTACAAAGAAGTATTTTTATGTTGTTTTTCTATTTTGCCGCTGCTCTTTTTTTGTTATTACGACTTGTTAAAAACGCCTTGTAGCTTAGTGATTGTAGTAAGTTTTGTACTGATATTGCTCAGCATTGCAAAAAATTGGTTTGCTGTCAAAAAACAATATGCGGTATTGCTTGTTTTTGCTATGGTAGGGCTTACGCTGGCATTGATAAAAGGCTTGTATATGTTGGACTATAACCATGTTAGCAATCATTTATACGAACCTATGAAAAAAATACAAGTGCTGTTGCAAAGCAATATAAAAGGGAGTTGTATCATTGGAGAGGGTAAAGCAATTTTTACACAGGACTATAGAGGCTCATTGGTAGGTATGTTTGACTTTTTAGAAGAATTTGTAGAATATTTTCCTGCTTATTTGCTGCATCATGGTGGTTGGCTTGTGGTATTGCTTTTGCTTGCTATTTATTTTTGTTTTATGATAAGAGGATTTTTGTTGGCACATAGGCAAAAGAGCCAACTGGGCTGGCTGACCGCAACCGCAATCCTATTGACCTTTTTTATTATTAGTCTATGGAATATTGTTGCAAATAGTGGGCTTTTTGTTATGATAAATCCTTTGGGGATTCCCTTTTTTACAACAAGCGATAGTCTCAATATTGTGTTTTTTGCGTTAATGGGAATTTTACTCTCTGTTTTCCGTACAGGGCATATGACAACAGATAAATCTATCACAATACGTCAAAAGGCAAAAAGAAAAATTTTTAAAATTTCTCAAAGCGGAATACATATTTATATTCCACTTCCTTTTAAAAAAAATAAAATCAAAAAAATAAGTAAAAACCATTGAGAGCGTATCCTTTCAATGGTTTTATTTATCAATCTTCTTTTTTCCTTTTTTTTAGTACAGAAACTAAATTTATTACAATTTGTGTTTCTTCCTCATCTAAACCAGTAATATCAATCGTTTTATTTTTTTCTAGCCCTAACAAATAATCGGTAGAAACGCCAAATGTAGCAGCTAATTTGATTAAAATATCATAAGAGGGGTATCGTGTTTCTGTTTCATATGCTGAAATCATTGCCTTTGAAATACCTACTCTTTCCGCTAGTTGCTGCTGTGTCATATGTTTTTGTTTCCTTAATTTTTTAATATTTGCTCTGAAATTTACCATTTTTTTCACCAACTTTTATTCCTTAATCTATTTAAGAAAGATAAACTATTGGTGTTTTTTAATACATCAATTAGTTGACTTTGTATAAAAAATGATGTATCTTTAAATAAAAAAGTAGGAGGTATACAAATGAATATTGCACAACGACTGAAAAAAGTGAGAAAACAAAGAAATTTATCTGTGTATAAACTAGCTCATATCTCTGGTGTTTCTCAAAAACATATTTATAATATAGAAAAAGGTATCAATCAACCAAGTATTGATACCATTCGTAAAATTTTAAAATCTATCGGAATACCACTAGAAGAATTTTTTAGTGATAGTTTAGATATTTGTTATATTAATGATTTTGAAAAAGAACTATTACAATCTATTCATTTATTAACAAAACAACAAGCAGATATTATATTAAAACTAATAAAAAATATGAATTAGCTCAAGATTTTTATTGTATTACGCTTGCTAGTATGTCTGCTAAAGGTGTCATGGCGTTGCGTGCTTCTTGTTTTGTGTTCATTTGACTGCCCACTTCTATTAGTAAAGAGCGTGGTTTCATATGTAAACTGTAGCGATAGGCATGTAAATAGATTCTTCTTGTAAAATCTGGAAAAAGGGATTGTGCTGTTGTTTGCATCTGCAAACTAAAAGCTAAATTGTCTTCTAAATTTTCATTAGAAAGTCCCTCTGTAGGCTGTGGCACACCATCTTTATTTAAACGACACATACCATTAAAAAACATAATTTTAGCACATGGCTTGCCGTCTATTTCTGTTACTAAATGAACATTTTCAGGTAAACCATCTCTGTGCATGTCAATTACGACTTGTATGCTAGGGTTTTCTTGTAATATTTTTCTGATAGGTGCTTCCATTCTTTCGTATGCGCCTAATATTTGCCCTTTGCCATCTACGATGTCATAACGTCCTGTATCATGGAGTACGCTGATGCCATATTTTTTTTCTAATACATTTTTGAGTTCTTCTCCTACGCCCCATATGCCCTCACTCATGTCTTTTGACATATCACTATCTATAAATCCCTCTGTAGAATGGGTGTGGAATATCAAAACTTTGGGTTCTTGTCCGCTGTTATCAATGGTAAAGTCCTTTTCTAAAAATTGTTGTGGCTTTATGTCACCGTTGAGCAAAGCAGTACGAGAGTCTACTAAATAATAATTTTGTTTTAAAAAGTCTACATTTTCCATTTGTTTTAAAAGTTCAGGTGTTACTTGCTTTGTTGTTTTTGGTGCAGTAGCAGTAACAGCAGGCTGTTGATATGTAATGTCATCAAAACCGACAATATTTTCTGAAATTTCTTGAACCAATTCTGGATTTTTTTCGTCTTTTGTATCATCTTGATTAAAAAATTTGTTCATTGGTACACTTGCTTCGGTTGTATTAGGAACAGCTTCTTGTATTAAAGCAGAAGAAATTTTTTGATTGATAAAAAAAGCAGATAGTATAAAACAGGCTAAAAATCCCAATATCGTTTGTGATATAATTTTTTTTAATTGGTGTTGCTGTTTAAAACCCATTTTATATACCGCCTCCTTTTGTGCAATTGAAAAGTCCTTATTTATAGTATATGCCTTATTACAGTAGTATTATGTACAAAATAAAAAATTTTTTTTATTTTTTTCAATTTTTTGAATAAAATTACTCTTTTGTTTCGTCTAATATGGTATAGGGGGAATTATATATGTCAAAATTAAAACAAATCTTAGAAAAGAAATATTTTATTGCTTTTATTAGCATACTATTACTTTGTGGTATGTTTACTTTTTATGCTGTTTTTTTATGGAAAGATACAGAAATATTATCACTACCTATATTACAGGTAGAAAATTATGAAGAATATTATGCATCTGAGGGCTATATGTCCTATGATATATCTGAAATTTATGATGGCAACCCTTGGAAAGCAGAATGGAACATAACAGATTTACCTGTTTTTAACAATTTAGACTTTAAAAAAAGCAATGAGGCAGAAAGTTATGATGATAAAATAAATGTTACAAAAGATAAGGTAGAATCTTTAAAAGAGGTAGCAGAAAATTTTGGTATAACAAATCACTATACTGTGACATATGGTGCAGGAGAGGCTACACTAGAAAACAAAGATATTTCATTGCAAACTAGCATTTATGAAAACACAATTTTTATAAAATTTAAAAAGCCCATTCCACTACCATTTGACATTGTAGAAGAAAGTAAAGAAGATGCGGAAAAAATAATTTCTAAGAGTAAACGTAAATATGAAAAGAAATATAAA
>CAMXTM010000074.1 GCA_947246775.1 uncultured Clostridium sp.
GCTTTATTTGTAGAGAAGACATGGCCTATGTTAGGTTTAGATGGTAATGCAGGAAGTAATACTACAGATAGTATAAGGGATGATATGCCACATTGTAGAGCAAAATTAGGAGCAAGTGTAATAGAATTTGATCCTGGGGAAGGACAATTACCAGTAATAAATTATTATTATGATTTATCGGGGAGTGGAGGAATAAAGGCAGATAATTTAGATGATATAAATGTAGTATACACACCAGTATATAGTGAGGATACGAAATCATTTGATGAAGAATGTTTTTATTCAACAAAGAAACCAGTACAAGGGAATGAATATAAAGCACCAATAGTAAGTAAACCATATGAAAGTGCAGAAGATTTTACATTAGTAATGGGATATATGGAGTTGGTAGATGATACAGATGGGAATTTGGATATAAAAGAGGATTGGCATTTACAGTTTTATGATAATGAAGCAAAAGCAGAGATACCAGAAAAATGTGTAACACATACAAATTCAAGAATAACATCAGAAAATGATGTAAAGAAATGGAATAAATCAAAATATTTAGTATCAAGTACGGAAAAAAATGTAGAATTAACAGGGATAAGTGAAAAGTTAATACAACAAGATGGAGATAGTTTAAAAGCAGTTTATGGGACAAGTGTAGGGAAGTATCAGGCAGTATTGAATAATTTAAAATATAACGATAGTTAATATGAAATTTTAGAAAAAAGAAATTTCATATTTTTTTTATGATGAAAAACAGATTACTATAAATTGTTTATCAGATTTCAGAGTTAAAATTTAATGTAATTTTGTATACATTTTGGTAGCAGGTATAAATTGATTTCATACAGTTTGTCAAGCAACAGAAAAAGTATGAGGATTTTTTTAAAAGAAAAAATTAAATTCATTATTATGATAAAATAAGTCTTATATAGTCAAAAAAGAAAAAAAGTAAGAAATTTTACTTTTTTAGTTAATTATTAAAAGAAATTTTACTCATAATAAAAAGGATAGTAAGAATGAGATTTTTGAAAAAAATAATTTAGAAGAATTTTTTGGAGAAAATAAAGGGTTACCGAATAAATTATTAAAATAACCATATAAAAAGAAGTAAAAACCAAAATAACACGATAAGAGAAAAAATAAAAGAAATTTAACTTGATGAAAAAACGCAATGGAAAATGATAGTAATTATTTTTGATAAAGTATAAATGAAAAAGTGAATGAAATTTCCTTACATATATAATACGTGTTTTATATTGATAAATGATAAAGATAGAATATTTCCTAACAGAGAATAAACTGGTATGAAACCAACATAACTATTTAAAAAGTAGCAGCAATATCCATATTATATTGGAGTAGTATTACTGTTTTTTATTTAGAAATAATTTTAGTTCATAGTATAAGTTTAACAGGTTAAAATGAGCAAAGCAACAAGACCAGAACAAATAAAATAGAGTTAAGAGTATAAATTATAGTTAGAAGAAAATTTTTGACCACAGCAAGCCACAACAAGTCAAATGATATATAATACAAAATGATATAATAATACGTTTTTAGGTGATATCACTTAATACATTTTTAGTGCAATTTATGATTGCAAAAATCTACAAAATATGCTAATATGTTTTAAGCAGGAAGAAGAACATATGAACTAAAATGATATATTTAGAAAATTTAGTATGAGGGAGAATAAGAAATGAACATTTTAGAAAAGGCTTGGCTAGTCATATCTGGTAAAGAGGCTATAAGTTTATTAGAACTATAAGAAACAATTGTAGCAACAATTGTTTCTTATAGCTTGTATTTAGCATTATTATTTCTTTTTTTAAAAGGTATAAATAAAATATTTGAAAGAAGTAATCAAGAAGGAAGAACAAATAATGATACCAAGATATTAAACATTTTAAAAACCTTTACAATAATAAGTTTTGTAACTGTGTTTATATTTAAATTTTTCCTTATGTATAGTCAATGCAAAATAGGAATTATGGTAAAGATATTATTTATTGGTTTATTTATTTTAATAAATTGTATAGTTGGTTATTGTTTATGCAGTTCAGATATTAGCAAAATAAATAATTTTAGTGATCTGTTCTTTGTAAACGAAGTTAATAGTGAAAATATACCTTATAAAATTTATAAGAAAGTACAAATTATAACTATCATTTTGATTTTACTTATAATAACTGAGTTTGTATCAGTAGAATTAGGAATAAATTTTACTAAATTGTTTACAAGTTAATGATTAAGTTATTTACTTCTTTGTGAATAGAATTTATATCATATGTTTTTCATTAAGAACTCCTTTATTGGAGTTCTTTTTAGTTTACAAGTTATGTAGCAGTATCAATCTGAAAGATATACATATTTTGTAATATAGTATAAGAAAGAAAGGCGGGATTGAGATGGCAGAGCAAAATAGTAATTCAAGAACAAATAGAAAAACAAATGTTAACAATAATTCAAGAGTAAATAGAAATACAAATGTTAACAACAGTTCAAAAGTAAGTAGAGGAACAAATTCTAGCAACAGTTCAAGAATGAGTAAAGGGACAAACTCTAGTAATAGTTCAAGAACAAATAAAGAGGTAAAAACTAGAAATAGTTCCAGAGTAAGTAAAGAAGCAATTTATCAAGTAATAGAAGTTAGAAGGTACACATCACTATATGTAGTCATAGATAAAATAGACAATATTATACTAGCAAAAATTGCTGTTAATGATAATGCAAGTGATTTAACAAATAGTAGGCTGAGGGATAACATTGTAAGACTATGCTATCAATATGGTAAAGAAATCGGTAGATATTAAGTAGGATAGGACAGATACTTTATGTGTTTGTCTTATTTTTTTGAGTATATCAATAAAAAGAAATATAGAATTTTATTGAACCATATGTCATATTATGCTAAAATAAAACAATCAATAAGTATAGAATATGTAACCAGTGTAACCGATGTAATCAGTGTAACCAATGCAAATAATATAGGGATTATACTGTTTATTTGATAATATATAAGAGGTGAGCTATGTGATTGATTGGGTATCTAAAGCAGAAAATGATTATACAGAATTTTATTTAGAAGAAATTCGTAAGGAAAATACGAATGAAAGAGATTTAAATGAATTCTATTATAAATTTAGAGCAATACGATTAAAAGATGAAGAAACAAGAAAAGAATTTTTAAAATTGACAGTATATGTTAGGAACTCAAAAGAAGAAACAGAATATACAGAGGAAGTTTCTGTTATGGTTAGTATGAAGAATTTAGATCAAGGTTTAATTGACCTTAGAGAGTATGGAATTATTTTTAGCGATGACAATATTAGATTGAAATTAAAACGAAAGATAGAAAGTGTTTATCGAAGTATTAAAGTTGAGCTAAATGAAGAGATTGGAGAAGAGAAAAACGAAAGATTTAAAGATTTTTTAGCACAGGTAAATGAGAGACTGATTTTAATTTTAGAAGAAAGCAACAAAGATAAAAATGGAAATGGAGAAAGGGAAACAATAAGGAATAATTTGTTTTATGTTCCGACAGCAATTTTTAAAGAATTAGCAATAGATTGTGAATATGAACCGTTTGAAATAGGAAGTTTAAGAAGGAAATTAAAGAAAGAAAATATCATTGTAACAGATGATAAGAGATATACAAAGCTACTACATTGTCCAAATAAAGTGGTACGAGCAATAGCATTTCATATTGATAGAATAAAGGATATAGAAGACAAACAAGGTGAGCATATATGAAATCTAAAAAGACTTTATCAGTAATTCCTTTTTATGGGGGTAAGGCAAAAATGGCTCAGTTCATTTCAGAAAGATTAGATTATAGTTGTGATATATTTGTTACCATGTTTGGTGGAGCTTGTAGAGTACTATTAAATAAAGAACCTCATAAAATAGAATACTATAATGAGTATAATCCTTGTTTATGTACTTTAATGGATGTTCTATCCAATAGAGATACAGCACAACAACTGATTGACAGATTGTATTATGAAACAGAGCCAACAAGAGAACAGTTTATACAGGCACAAGAACTATATAATAAGTGTAGGTTTGACTTAGAAGAACAATGTAGAAGCAAGATAGTAAAATATTATAGACAGTATAAACATAAACTGAATGAATGGTGGAATAGTGTTTCTCAAGAATTTGATATAGATGATGAAATACTAGATATTCCAGATAAAATTAGTAATAAAAAAGAACTTGAAGAAATGATTGAAGCATGGGCTAGATTAAAAAAGCAAAAACAAGATGTAGGTTTAGAAAATTATAGAGATATGAGTGAAGAAGTTATTACTGATGTAGATTTAGCTGTTGCAACATATCTTACTTATACACTTAGTTATAGTGGAATAGGGAAAGGGTATGTAGAAGGAAAGTTTAAAAGCGATGATGATTATAGAAAACGAATATTAGGATTGAATGATTGTGCTGATAGATTAAATGGTTTAAAGGTACTAAATTTAAATGCTATGTTAGTTTTTACGGGAAAAAAACAAGGGGATAATTTAATTTTTCAGTGGTTAAATGACCCTAAAGTAATGATGTTTTTAGATCCTTCGTATTTTTCACCTGATAAGGGAAAAAATGGAAAATATAAAAATCTAGGAAAAATATATGCGAAGTCATTTGAGGAAGAGGAACATGAGAAATTTTTACAAGGAATCCAAGAAGCAAAATGTAAAATATTGATATGTAATTATGATGTTGAACTATACAATAAATATTTAACAACAAAAAAAGGTTGGACAAAAGAGGTATATCCAACAAAAACAATGGTTTATCATCATTCCAAAACCCAGAAATCAAATGAGCGATTAGAGGTAATATGGTATAATTATTAAAATTTAATATAAGAATAAGAAGAGGCAAGTTATGAGTAAAATCATAATTTGCCTTTTTTATTGTATGTAATTATTTCATAGAGATACAACATCATACATTAGGCGTATTAACAGATTGAGCATAACTTTAAGCATAGAAATATAGATTAAGTAGAAAGAGAAAATATTTAAGTAAAAGATAGTGAATGAAGACACAGTTTTAGACATGAAAGTATGAAAAAGTATGAGGAGGTAAAAGGACAAGATATTTAAGTTAAAAGCAGTAAATGGAGCTTAGTTTTAAGCATGAAACTATATAGGAATAAAAGAAGAATTGAAAAAGGGAGGTAGAGTATAATGTTATACATTTATGTTTAGAAAAGTAAAAACAAATTTATACTAATAATATATAGTATAAATAATATAAATGAAAAGATTGCAATATACTATAGTGAGGTGATTATATGGCAAATAATGTAAAATTGGTTTGTAAAAATGTTTTTAAGACGAAGGAAAAAAAGTCCTTTATAAAAGAATATACAAAAAAGTGGATAGAACTAATCAATGAGTTTGAAAAAAAATAAAGAGACGGAGATAATAGACAAACTATCTCCAAAGTGATATAATACATACTATGTAGAGATAGTTTGTTTTGTCTTCTATGAGAGGAGAATAAAACAAATGAAAATACCTAAAAAACTTAGAGTGGCTATATATTGTCGTTTATCAGAAGAGGATAGAAACAAACAATCAGAATTAGATGATAGCAATAGTATTGCAAATCAAAAGTTAATATTGGAAAACCATGCTTTAAAGAAGAACTGGGAAGTTGCAGGTATATATAGTGATGATAATTATGCTGGTGCTGATAGAAATAGACCAGAGTTTAAGAGAATGTTACAAGACGCAGAAGACCACAAATTTGATATTATCCTTTGTAAAACACTATCCAGGTTTACTAGAGAAATAGAATTAGTACAGAAATATCTTTATGGATTATTTCTGGAATGGGGAATTCGATTTGTTAGTATTGTTGATAATGTTGATACAGATAACAGAGAATATAAAAAATCAGCACAAATTAATAGTCTTATAAATGAGTGGTACTTAGAGGATATGTCAGATAATATTAAGACTTCTCTAAGAGTTAGAAGAGAGCAAGGCTATCATATTGGTTCATTTGCTTTATATGGATATCAAAAAGACCCAAATGAAAAAGGACATTTAATAGTAGATGAGGAAGCTGCACAAGTTGTAAGAGAGGTTTTTACTTTGTTTTCTCAAGGATATGGAAAAACAGCGATTGCACGTATGTTGAATGATAGAGGAATTCCAAACCCTACAGAATATAAGCGACTAAAAGGATTGCGTTATCAAAAATCTAAACAAAAGAATAGTCATTTATGGAAATACTTTGCTATATCAGATATGTTACAAAATGAAATGTACATAGGAAATATGGTGCAAGGAAAATATGGTAGCATTTCTTGTAAAACAAAGAAAAACAAACCAAGACCAAAAGAAGAATGGTACATAGTGGAAGGAACACATGAGCCAATTATTGACCGTGAGCTATGGGATAAAGTTCAGATGTTGATAAAGCAAAGAGCGAAACCATGTGCTGATGGAAAAGAAGGTTTATTTGCTCGTAAGGTTCGTTGTATGAACTGTGGTTATACAATGCGTTCCCATAAGCAGTCAGATGGTAGACGTTATTTAATGTGTTCTAATCGTCATGTTTCAAAAGACGCTTGTATTGGTTCTTTTATAGCTGTTCCTAAGTTAGAACAAGTAATAGTTGAAGAAATCAATCAATTATCTTTAATGTATTTGAATAAAGATGAGCTGGAACAAAAGGTAGATTTTAATAAGAATTTGTATGAAAGCAAAAAGAACCTTGAACAGAAAGTAACTGACTATCAGAAAAAAGCTTCAGAGTACACAAAAGCTACCCGTGAATTGTATTTAGATAAAATAAAGGGGATTATTACTGAGCAAGATTATTTAGAAATTTCAAAAGATTTTTTTAAAGAAAAAGAGAAAACGCAAGAACTGATAGCAGATACACAAAATCAAATTGATGTGATTGAGAAAAAAATACAAGACAGTAATAATAGACGTGAGTTAATTGAGCAATATACAAACATTGAACACTTAGACAGAGAAACACTTGATAAACTGATTGATTACATATTAGTTGGCAAAAAAGACCCAGTAACAAAAGAAGTACCCGTTGAGATACACTGGAACTTCTGAAAATTTCAAAGCTCTCTATATCTAGTATTATTTTATATTAGATATAGAGACCTTTTTTTAAAAAAATAATATTGTTGTATTTATAAAACTGTGTCATCTGCTGCCATATCCTCATACAAGTCTGTAATAGGGTCGCCTTTAGACTGGAAAGAAAGTGCGGAAAAAGGCACACCAGCGGCAGAAGAGGGATAAACGCCCAAGCCATGATTGACATAATAAGTGTCTAAACCACTATCTATAATTTGTTGTTTTGTCAGTCCTCTTGTCAACTGTGATACAATTGTACCCATCATTTCAACATGAGCAAATTCTTTTGCTCTTTGAGCTTATCAATGACAACAAAACGGCAGTTTGGGATACAGCACAATTTCAAAGTCATCAGGGGGATTATGCCATCTTCCATTTTTAGATTTGACATAGACTACTTTTTGAAGCAATTCTTTTAACATATCATTTTTTGCTTTTGGAGTAGACAAAGTAGAATAAACAGACAAAAGTTGTTCTATTTTAGGAATTGTATTTTTTTGATTTTGCTGATACAGTACAGACACAGCAATCTCTTTTTTTAAGATTTCTAAATTTTGCTTTGTATTTTCAATTCGTTGTGACAACAAACGAGAACGCTCTAAAAAAGTTTCTGTACTATAGATACCTTGTTCTAAAAGAGTATGCGTTTTATCTAATTGCTGATATAGTGCGGTGAGTTCGTTTTCCATTTTTTTACAAGTTATTTTTTTGATATGTATTTGAGAACTTCCCTCTATCATATTTTCCATATCCCAGCGCAATTGATACCCCTTTAGCCATTGCTCAAGGGAAATTAAAATATGCTGTTCTACGCAATCTAGTGCGCTACTAATATTATTACAGTATGTTGAGGTACACATAAGCACATCTGCTTGTTTTCCAGAATAAGAACGCCGTATCATATGATGTCCACATTTTCCACAAATGACAATACCAGCAAGGGGATTTTTTACCGTATGATGTGCAGCAACAGGGCAAGGGGGATTTTTTTGCATATATTGCTGTGCCAACTGAAAGGTTGTTTCACTAATAATCGCTGGGTGCAATCCATTTGCAATTGTACATTGTTGTATATTTTTGCTAGGTCTACTATAAATAATTTGACCATTTACTATTTTTTTGACAGAAGGGCGAAAATTCCAGCGCACTTTTCCAATATAGACAGGATTTGTTAATATATCACGAATCACCGAAACATTCCATTTTTTGCCCGTTTTAGAGGGAATATCCATCATATTTAATTTTTTCGCAATCAGAGAAACACCAAGTCGTTTATTATCTTTTTGTCCTTGTTCTCCTAAGGTATACCATTCAAATATGGTTTTTACGATTTCTGCTTCTTGTGGAATTATTTGCAATGTCCAACCTTTTTGATTTTCTAAACGAATACGCTCATAGCCATAAGGCGGTTTACTACCTACATATTTTCCCTCTTTGACAGAAGCAATGCGCCCACGTTGCAAACGGCGATTGATTGTTTTGTATTCTCGCCGTGACATAAACAGTCCAAATTCGAAATATTCTTCGTCAAATTCGTTATTTGGGTCATATGTTTTTAAGGGGGTAATAAT